>DASZEI010000156.1:0-2679 GCA_035940975.1 Jatrophihabitans sp.
GCCCGCCAGCGCCCAGAGCAGGTACTTGGGTGTCACCTTTCGCCACATCGCCATCGGTCCCCGGAACCGGCCAGCTTCAATGGGACTCGGCCTTGCGGAGATCATCGCATCCATACGGGGAGCCCCGTCGACGCCGGCCCTGGCCTGAGAAGGCACCTAGTACTGCAACGGCAGTTATGGCGGTGCCTGTCCTCGACTGCGGTAGTGAGCGGCGCGGGCCTGCGCCTGGCGTCGTCGGCGCCACCACGACCAGTCCGCGGCGTGGTCGAGGTCGGGCCACGGTGGACGGATGAGGGTGTTGAGCAGGCGCCGCAGTTCAGGCACGGTCAGCGCGATGAGCTGCTCGTTTCCCGCCGCGGCGCCCCCTTTTCCGCGGTGGCGCGGGTAGCGCTCAGATAGGCGTGGGCGAGCATCGCCAGGGTGATGTGCCGGTACCAGGCGGTGTAGTCACGGACCTGGTAGGAGGCCAGCCCGGCCTCGTTCTTGGCCGCCTGAAAGCACTCCTCGATGCGCCAGCGGCCACCGGCCACGGTGACCAGCTGGGCGAGGGTGGTCTGGGTCGGTCCGGCGCAGACGTAGTAGGCCAACTCCGGGTCCTCGCCCGGATCGGTGGGGATGCTGCGGCGGGCCAGCACCCACCGGGCCCAGCTCGGGTCGAAGCCGGTCAGCAGCTCGATGCGGGCCCAGTCGTAGAGGCGCAGGCCGTGCGCGCCGGCGCCGGCCGAGCACCGCTGCCACGCCGACTCGTCCAGCTCGCCGACCAGCGCGCGGACCCGCCGCTGCCGCCAGTCGGCGGTGGCCACGGTGTCGTTGCTGCGGGTGGCCAGCACGTAGGGCAACCCGCGCTGCTCGCACCACACCCGCAGCCGCTTGTCCTGCCCGTAGATCTCGTCGGCGGTCAGCCAGCCGACCGGCACCCCGGCGTCCAGCGCCCGGGTGAGCATGCTTCGGGCCAGCTCGGGCTTGGTGGCGAACCCGACGTCATCGCCGATGCCGGCGGTGCGGGCCCGCTCGCGGTCGTCGGTCCAGGCCTTTGGCAGGTAGAGCTCCCGGTCGATCAGCGCCCGACCGGCCGGCGTGGCGTAGCCCAGGAAGACCCCGATCTGGCAGTTGTCGATCTTGCCGGTGGTGCCGGTGTACTGCCGCCCCACCCCGGCCGACCGCGTTCCCTTCTTGATGAACCCGGTCTCATCGACGATCAGCACCCCGCCCGGGCCGAGCCGCTCCAGCACGTAGGAGCGCAGCTCGTCACGGACCGCGTCGGCGTTCCAGTCCGCGGTGCGCAGCAGTCGCTGCATGCCATCCGGGGACACCTCGCCGGCCGCCTCGGCCAGCGTCCAGCCGTTCTTGCGCTCCAACTGGCCGAGCAGCCCGCGCAGATAGGCCAGCACCCGGATCCGCGGCTCGGCGCGGGCGAACGCGCCGGCGATCCGCCGGTGGACCTCCTCCAGGCCCGCCGCCCAGTCCTGCACCTCGGCCACCAGGCCATCGCAGCGCATCTGCACACGCTGCTACCAGCCCTCAGCGGATCCCGGCAGCGACACGCACAAGCGCCGTTGCAGTACTAGTGCTGCGTTCCTCAAAGCAGGTAGGTAAAGCGGCGCCGGCGGGGTCGTGGCGGTGGCGGTGGCCGTCCCCAGATCCAGGGCTTGGCGCGGGCGTTGAGCTGGGCGGTGGCCACCTCGGTGACCTGAGCGATCTCGCCCGAGTCGGCGAAGGTCTGCCCGGCAAGGGCGTGCCGGCGAAGGATCCGCCACCAGGCCTCCTGCAGGTTCAACCAGCACGCGCCCTTGGGGATGAACACCTGCTCGATCCGCGGATGGCCGGCCAGCCAGGCCCGGGTGGCCAGGCTGTGGTGGCTGGAGAGGTTGTCGGTGATCACCGCGATCGTCCCGGTCGGATTGGCCTGCTCCAGCCGGGCGAGAAACGCCTGCCAGTGCGCGCTGTTGCGCGACGGCGCGCAGTAGGTCACCGCCTGTCCGTCGCCGATCCGCAGGCCGCCATAGATCCAGGTCTTGTCCGGTCCGCGGCTGTAGGTCAGCGGCGCTTTCACACGGTGGCCATCCGGGCTCCAGCCCGCCGGCGGATCGAAGGTGCGCGGCATCACCGGGCCGAGCTCGTCGGCGGCGATGACCGTCGTGTCCGGCGGCGGATGTGTGTAGTAGTCCACGACCCGTGTTCTTTTGGGCCGAACTCCGGATCGGCGCTGGTGGCCCAGGAGCGCGGGCGCCGCCAGCGCACGCCTTCGGCCAGCAGGATCCGGCGCACCTGGGAGCGGGCGATGTCGATGCCGGCCGCGCGGGCGGCGGCGGTCAGCGCATCCAGGGTCCACACCGCCGGACCAGTGGCGTCGCTGGCGGCGAGCTCGCCGGCGCCGTCGCGGACCAGCCGGCCCGGCGGCGGACCGGCCACCAGGGCGATCAGCTGGGAGCGCTGGGCCTGGCTGATCCGGGGTTTGCGGCCGGCGCCGGGCCGGTCGCCGAGCCCGTCGAGTCCCTCGGCGGCGAAGCGGGCCAACCGGTAGCGCACCGCCTTCGAACTGCAGCCCAACACCGCGGCGATGGCCGGCACCCGCAGCCCGTCCCAGGACAACGCGACGATCTGCGCCCGCCGAATCCAATCCGCCGGGGCGTGCCGGGCTCCGGCCAGCTTGCGGATCGTGCGCTCCTCGACCGCGTC
>DASZEI010000157.1:0-10333 GCA_035940975.1 Jatrophihabitans sp.
GCCCGGCTGCCACTCCTGCGCCGGCCAGAACCGGGACGAGTCGGGGGTCAGCACCTCGTCGCCCAGCATCAGCTCACCGGTGCAGGAGTGCAGGCCGAACTCGAACTTGGTGTCGGCCAGCAGGATGCCCCGGGTCGCCGCGAGCTCGCGGGCCCGGGCATAGATGGCCAGGCTGAACTCGCGCAGCCGGCCGGCGGTCTTCTCACCGACCTGCTCGACCACGGCCGCGAAGCTGATGTTCTCGTCGTGCTCCCCGACAGCGGCCTTGGCGGCCGGGGTGAAGATCGGCTCCGGCAACCGGTCGCCGTCGACCAGGCCGGCCGGCAGCGCGATGCCGCAGACCGAACCGGTGGCCTGGTAGTCCGACAGCCCGCCGCCGGTGAGGTAGCCGCGCACCACCGCCTCGACCGCGATCATGTCCAGCTTGGTGCACAGCATCGCCCGGCCGCGCCAGGCGTCCGGGATCAGCTCGTCGTCGCAGCTGATCAGGTGGTTGCCGACCAGGTCGGCCAACTGGCCGAACCACCAGACCGACATCGCCGTCAGGATCCGGCCCTTGTCCGGGATCTCGGTGGGCAGCACGTGGTCGAAGGCGGAGATCCGGTCGCTGGCCACCATGATCAGGTGGCCGGTGTCGGTGGCGTACAGGTCGCGCACCTTGCCCGAGTGCACGTGGCTCAACCCACTGTCAGGCTGATCGCCGGGCCGCTCGGTGGCCGGGGTCGGGGTCACGAGCCGAATCCTGTCACACCTGCATAACGATGCCGGCCTTCGACGGATCGGATGCAACCTCGGACGGCTCTGCGCGTCTGACAGGCGAACATACTTCGCAGGGTGGTTGGCCGGTCGTACCGGCCAGGATCGGACAGCGCAGTGACACAGGTGATCGAGATCGATCTCGCGGGGTTGTATACCGCCCACCGGCTGCAACTGGTCCGGATGGCGGTGCTGCTGGTCGATGACATGGGCAGTGCCGAGGACGTGGTGCAGGAGGCGTTCACCACGTTGCACCAGAACCGGCACCGGCTGCGTGACCCGCAGGCAGCGCTGGCCTACCTGCGCACCACGGTCGTCAACAACGCCCGGTCCGTGCTGCGCAAGCGCCAGACCGCCCGCCGGCACCTGAGCCTGGTCCGCCAGGAGTTCGCCGAACCTGCCGACACCGAACTGCTGCTGACAGCGACCCACCAGCAGGTACTGGCCGCCGTCCGGCAACTGCCCGTCCGCCAACGCGAGGTACTTGCCCTGCGGTACTGGGCGAACCTGTCCGAGGCCGAGATCGCCCAGGCGCTGGGCATCTCGCGCGGCGCGGTGAAGTCCAACGCCAGCAGAGGCATGGACAAGCTCGAAACGATCCTGGGAGAAGCGCGATGAACCGCCAGACCGAAGAACTGCTGCGAGCGGCGTTCGAGGCCAAGGCCGACCAGGTCACCGACGAGCGGCTCGATCAGCTGGCTGTCCAACGCCAGCGGCTGCTGACCGACGGGCTGGACGGCATGGACTGGGACCGCTCCGAGAGCAGCGCGGGTATCTCCCTCTTCCAAGATCGCGCCGAAGCCGGTGATGACCTGACGCCGCTGGACATCGACCACGGGTTCGGCGGGACGCGGCACGCTCGCTGGCTGGCGCCCGTGCTGGCCGCGGCCGCCGTCGCGGCGGTCGCCGTCGCGGTGACCGCGATCTCGACGGTGGCAGACAACGGCAAGCACGCACCCATCCCGCCGGCCACCGGGATCAGCACGTCGGCGCCGAGCACGTCGGCGCCGAGCCTGACACCGACGCCCAGCAGCACTCCTACCCAGCAGCCGACCAGCAATGGCCACCCCTCGGCCGCCACACCACCGGCGAAGGTGGCACTGCTCGGTAATGGCAAGCAAGCCGACCGCTCCCAGGTCCCGTGGAGCCAGGTCGGCCCTGGTTGGAGCCTGGCGCTGTGGACGCCGAGCACCGTTATCGACAAGAACGCCCAAGGCGCGGTGCTCAGAGACGCCCCGGAAAGCCTGTTCCTGGTCAACCCCGTAGGCGGCCGCTACCTGATCACGACGCTGCCGGTGGGCCATTTCCTGGAACTGAAGCAGTGGTCCGGCGACGGCCGGCGGGCGAGCTTCGCGCGCAGGGTCCCGAACGCGAACTCGGCCACCTCCACCAACGTGGAGCTCAATCTCGAAACCGGCGCCCAGCACGAGATCAGCGTGAGCGGCCGTGCCGACTTCAGCTACACCAAGCCGCTTGGCCTGGCCATGCTGGTGAGCCGCGACAGCGGACTCGAGCGCGTCGGCTTGGACGGCACTCGACAGCTGCTGTACCCAACGTCGTATCCCGGCGTCGGCAAGGTGAGTGGGGGGTACTACTCGCCGGACGGCAGCCAGTTGGTCCGCAACATCGACGACGGTTGGGTAGTCATCACCAACGACGGCACTGTGGTCCGAACGCTGACCACGCCCACCGGCGCACCCCACTGCTCTTATCATCGCTGGTGGACTACCACCACCGTTTTGATGACCTGCTATCCGGGTCCTACCAGCGATGATCCCCGGCTGTGGCTGGTGTCGATCACCGGCGCATCCGCGACGCCGCTGCCGACACCGCAAGCCGGCCTGGGCGAGTTCTCCGACGCCATCCGGGTGGGTTCTCAGACCTTCCTTGAGGCCACCGCCTCAGACGGGGCCTTCCACTGCGACGGAACCGACCTGGCCGCGCTGCTTCCGGACGGCAAGACACGCGCGCTGAACTTCCGGCAGCGCACTGGTACCTCCCAAGGCATTCACTTCCTCCAGGCCACCCCGCAGAGGCTGTACCTGACCACCAACCTGCGCTGCGGACAGAGCCAGCAGATCATCAGTTACGACCCTCGAACCGACGAGCTCAGCACGCTGCTGGGCGGGTCGGTCAACGGCGGGTCGATCATCCAGGCGCTGGGCTACCGCGCCACCGACCCGCCGGAGTAACTCGCGTGCTGATATACCGCACTTGAGCCTGAAGCGTAGGTAAACACTTTGTTAGTACTCATGTGATCAGTCGCTACAGGATCGGCTCGGGGACGTAACCGGCGGCGGCCGGCTCGGTCTCCAGGACGTAGTCGACCGGGGCGATCACACCACTGCCGCTGGCATCTTCGAACTTACCGCCGAATCTCGTCATAGCCACTGAAACTCGATGCAACCCCGCACGCGAGCCGGACGTCCCTTCTACATGAGACGATCAGGCGCCCACTCCAGTGCGATGAAATGACCACGGTGACCGATCCGGCCGACCTCGACCTGGCCTCGGTGTACCGCGACCACCGGCTCAGCCTGCTCCGGATGGCGGTGCTGTTGGTGGACGACCGGGCCAGCGCCGAGGACGTCGTGCAGGACGCCTTCATGTCCTTCCAGCGCGGTGCCGGCCGGTTGCGGGACCCGGAGGCGGCGCTGGGCTACCTGCGGGTGTGCGTGACCAACGCCGCCCGGTCGGCCCTGCGGCGGCGGATCGTCGCCCGCAAGCACCAGCACCGGTCCGCGATGGTTACCGACGAGCCGCCCGCCGACACCGAGCTGATGCTCGCCGCCGAGCACCAGGAAGTCCTGAAAGCCTTACGCAGACTGCCTGACCGGCAACGTGAGGTGCTCATCCTGCGGTACTGGTCGGACCTCTCCGAGGCTCAGATCGCCCAAGCGCTCGGCATCTCCAAGGGCACCGTCAAATCCAATGCCAGCCGTGGCATGCGCCGGCTCGCCCAATTGCTGGAAGGTGCCTGATGACCGCCCTCGAAGACCGCCTACGCGCAGCGCTGACCGCGAAGTCCGACGCCGTGACACTGGACGAGGGCGAGCACGGGCCCGAAGTGATGCCGGCCGAGGTGATCCGGCTTGCACCCAGCATCGCCAGTCGGCCGCAGCGCTCGCGCGGGCTGGTGGCCAGCGTGGTTGCCGTCGCCGCGATGCTGCTGCTCGCCGTCGGCGCGGTGGCGCTGCACCGGGCGATGGCGCCCGGCGCGCCCGGGACGGTCAGTCCGGCTAGCGTCCGGCCCCGATCGGCCGTTCCCTGGGACCGAGTGGGCAGTGGGTGGTCGCTGCAGATCGCCGAACCGGGGATCCTGGACGTACCGGGGGGCACGGCCGGATGGCTGTACCTGATCGACCCGGACGGCCAGCCGTATCGCATCAGCCAGGTGCCGGACAGGTACGGCTTCGACCGGCTGCCCTCCTGGGGGCGGACCTTCAACGAGGATCGCGTTCTCCTGATGCAGATCCTCGACGGTGGGCGCAGCTCGCTGCTCGAGATCGACCTGCGGACCGGCGCCCAGCACGAGGTGTCCGTGCCGGGCTCCTGGGCGACCGCCGAGTTCGTGGGCACCGACGACATCCTGCTGAACAATGTCAACAGGATGATCAAGGTGGACGCCGCTACCGGAGCGGTGCAGACCAGCTTCGCCGGATCCGAGTTCTTCGGCAACCTGATCTCGGCCGACCGGACCACCGGCCAGGTGATCTCCGGCGGTCCCACCGATCTCGCGGTGCGCGACCTGGCCACCGGGCGGGTCATCCGCAGGCTGGCCGCGCCGGACGGCTACCAGGCCTGCGTTCCCACCACCTCCTGGATGCCGGGCAACGTCCGCTTCGTCGCACGCTGCCAGCAGACCGCCGCTCCCCACGCGTTCCTGCGGTTCGAGTTCGCGTTCGACGGCAGCACCCCGCCGGTGCGGCCGGCCGTTCCGGACGGCTGGGACGAGATCCAGCAGCCCGATGGCATCGATCGACCCACCCCCGAGGAAATTGCCCGCATCGCGATGAAGAATCCCGATCCGAGCCGCTCTGACATCGGCGCTATGTCCTTCGCCCGGGTGAGCGCGGCCGGCCGGCTCGAACCCCTGGCCGTGCCTGAGGAGCTGAGGCAGTCCGGCTGGTCGCTGGCAGCGGGAACGCCGGATGGATTCCTAGTCGAGCACGCGACTGCCGACCGCGACAGCGTCGATGCCGCCGCCACCTGGAACCCGCTCACCGGCCAGGTCAGGTACCTGTTCCAGAAGGGTGGCTCCAAGGGAAGCCCGAGGGAGAACCTGGCCGCCTGGCGAACCTCCCAGCTCTGACGCGGGCAAGCACAGCGGTCAGAGGATCGGCTCCGGCTGGTAGCTGGCGGCGGCTGGCTCGGACTCCAGCGCCAGGTCGATGGCGGCGATCACCGACCGGACCTGGTCGGTAGCGGCGCCGGTGAAGGCCAGCGGGTCGGCCAGCAGGCCGTCCAGCGTGCCGGCGTCCAGGTTCAGCCGGTCATCGGCCGCCAGCCGGGCCAGCAGGTCGTTGCCGGCAGCCCCCTGCTCGCGCATCTCCAGCGCCACCCGCACGGCGTGCTCCCTGATCGCCTCGTGGGCCTGCTCGCGTCCGGCCCCGGCCCGGACCGCCGCCATCAGCACCTTGGTGGTGGCCAGGAACGGCAGGTAGCGGTCCAGCTCGGCCGCGATCACGGCCGGGAACGCCCCGAAGTCGTCCAGCACCGTGAGGGTGGTCTCCAGCAGGCCGTCCAGGGCGAAGAAGGCGTCCGGCAGCGCGACCCGGCGGACCACCGAGCAGCTGACGTCGCCCTCGTTCCACTGGTTGCCGGCCAGCTCGGCCGCCATCGAGGCGTAGCCGCGCAGGATCACCGCGAAGCCGTTGATCCGCTCGGCGGAGCGGGTGTTCATCTTGTGCGGCATCGCCGACGAGCCGACCTGGCCGGGCCGGAAACCCTCGGTGACCAGCTCGTGGCCGGCCATCAGCCGCAGCGTGGTGGCGAAGCTGGACGGCGCGGCGGCCAGCTGCACCAGCGCCGACAGCACGTCGTAGTCCAGCGACCGCGGGTAGACCTGGCCGACGCTGGTGAGCACCTTCTCGAAGCCCAGGTGCTCGGCCACCCGGCGTTCCAGCTCGGCCAGCTTCGCGGCGTCCCCGTCGAACAGGTCGAGCATGTCCTGGGCGGTGCCGACCGGGCCCTTGATGCCGCGCAGCGGGTACCGGGCGATCAGCTCGTCCAGCCGGGCCAGCGCCACCAGCAGCTCGTCGGCCACGGTGGCGAACCGCTTGCCGAGGGTGGTGGTCTGGGCGGCGACGTTGTGCGAGCGGCCGGCGATCGGCAGCGACTCGTACTCGGCAGCCCGCCGGGCCAGCCGCACCAGAACGCTGAGCACCTTGGTGCGGACGAGCCGCAGCGCCGAGCGGAGCTGCAACTGCTCGACGTTCTCGGTCAGGTCCCGGCTGGTCATGCCCCGGTGGATCAGCTCGTGCTCGGTAGCCGCCCCGCCGGCCGTGTTGGCCAAGGCGTTGAACTCCTCGATCCGGGCCTTGACGTCATGCCTGCTGACCCGCTCCCGGTTCGCGATCGAGTCCAGGTTCACGGCCCCGGTGCCGGCCTCGACCACCTTGCGGTAGGCCTCGACGGCACCGTCCGGGGTGCTGATGCCCAGGTCCTGCTGGGCAGTGAGCACCGCGAGCCAGAGCTGGCGTTCGAGCACCACCTTGTGCTCGGGGCTGAATAGCGTCGCCATCGCCGGCGAGGCATAGCGGTCGGCCAGGACATTGGGCACGGCGGGCTTGGCGGTCACGCGGGCCATTCTTCCGCACGCCCGCGCCCGGCCCGGCCCGGTGCCCGCGCCGCGCGGTGGCGGTCGGCACTAGGCTGCGGTGCGCACTGCCAGTCACGAAACCGCTACTCGACAGGACGGATCTTCACCGGTGGACAAGATAACGATGAGCCGACGTCAACTGCTGGTCTCGGCCGCCGTGGGCACGGTCGGCGCCGCCTTCTTCAGCGCCGCGCCTGCCGCGGCCCGGGGTTCGAGCAAGCAGGGCAGCTTCCGGCTGACGGTGCTGGGCACCACCGACACCCACGGCAACGTGCTGAACTGGGACTACTTCAAGGACGCCGAGTACGACGACTCGCAGCACAACGATGTCGGCCTGGCCAAGATCTCCACCCTGGTGAACGCGATGCGCGCCGAGCGGGGCCGCTGCGCGACGCTGACCCTGGACGCCGGCGACACCATCCAGGGCACCCCGCTGTCCTACTACTACGCCCGGATCGATCCGATCACCGGCGCCAAGGCCCCGATCCATCCGATGGCCGCCGCCATGAACGCGATCGGCTTCGACGCCGCCGCCCTGGGCAACCACGAGTTCAACTACGGCGTGGAGACGCTGCGCAAGTTCCAGTCACAGCTCGAGCACCCGCTGCTGGGCGCCAACGCGCTGGACTGGAACACCGGCCAGCCGGCGTTCCCCGAGTTCGTGATCAGGCAGGTCCGGGTCGGCGACCACCAGGGCCACAGCGCCGGCCACCGCCATGACGACGGCAACGGCGAGTTCGTCAAGGTGGGCATCGTCGGGCTGGTCACGCCGGGCTGCGCCATCTGGGACAAGGCCAACCTCGACGGCCGGATCAAGTTCAACGGCATCGTCGAGCAGGCCGCCATCGTGATCCCGAAGGTGAAGCAGGCCGGTGCCGACATCGTGATCGTGTCCTGCCACTCCGGTGCCGACACCTCCTCCAGCTACGGCGACGCGCTGCCCTGGCCCGAGAACGCCTCGACGCTGCTGGCCCAGCAGGTGCCCGGCATCGACGCCATCCTGGTCGGGCACGCGCATCAGGAGATCCCGCAGCGGTTCGTGACCAACACCGCCACCGGCAAGCAGGTGCTGCTGTCCGAGCCGCTGAAATGGGGCGAGCGGCTGACCGTGATGGACCTGGACCTGGTCAAGGAGCGCGGGCGGTGGCAGGTCGGCGCGGCCAGCGCGACCGTGCTCAACGCCAACACCGTCAGTGCCGATGACAAGATCGTCTCGCTGGTGATCAAGCAGCACGAGAAGGTCCGCGGCTACGTCAACAGCGTGATCGGCACGTCGACCGCGGCGATGTCGGCGGCCACCTCGCGCTATCAGGACACCGCCGCCATGGACTTCATCAACTACGTCCAGGCCGACGCGGTGCGCAAGGCCCTGGCCGGCTCGCCGTCGGCCTCGCTGCCGATCCTGTCGATCGCGGCTCCCTTCAACTCCGGCGCGGCGATCCCGGCCGGCGACGTGACGGTGCGCGACGTGGCCGGCCTCTACATCTTCGACAACACCCTGCTCGGCATCGTGTTCACCGGCGCCCAGGTGCACGCCTACCTGGAGTTCTCGGCGGCCTACTTCAAGCGGATCAGCGGCACCGGTCCCTTCACGCCCGACCAGCTCACCAACGCCGTCACCCCGACCGCGCCGAACGGCACCCCGGACTACAACTACGACATCATGGGCGGTTTGGACGCCCCGCTCAGCTACGACATCGACATCGCCCAACCGGTCGGGTCGCGGATCAAGAACCTGGCCTACGGCGGCGCCCCGGTGGCCGACGGCCAGCAGTTCGTGATCGCGATCAACAACTACCGGCAGTCCGGCGGCGGTGGGTTCCCGGGCGTGAAGACGGCACCGGTGGTCTACAACGCCCAGGTCGAGATCCGGCAGCTGATCATCGACTGGGTGTCGGCGACCAAGGTGATCGACCCGTCGGTCTTCGCCACGCTGGACTGGAAGCTGGTCTCGGCCGGCCAGCCGATCACCATCACCGGCTGAGCGCTAGGACGGCTGCCGGGTGAGCGCGGCGGCGATGTCGGTGCGGTGCTGGCTGCCGGCCAGCTCGATGCCGGCCACCAGCCGGTAGGCGGCCTCCCGGGCTTCGGCAAGGTCGGCGCCCGCCGCGGTGGCCGAGAGCACCCGGCCACCGGCCGAGCGCAGCACCCCGTCGCCGTCGCGCCGGGTGCCGGCATGGATCACCCCGGGCTGGTCGCCACCCCTGATCGGATCGTCCAGCCGGGGCGTGCCGGGGTAGTTCGCCGCGGCGATCACCACGGTGACCGCCGCCCCCGACCGCCAGCGAGGCGGCGGGTAACCGGCCAGCGTTCCGGTCGCCGCCGCGTTCAGCAGCCCGGCCAGCGGCGACTCCAGCAGCGCCAGCACCACCTGGGTCTCGGGATCGCCGAACCGGGCGTTGAACTCGATCACCCGTGGCCCGGCCGCCGTCATCGCCAGGCCCACGTACAGCAACCCGGTGAAGGGCGTGCCGCGCCGGCGCAACTCGTCCACCGTCGGCTGGGCCACCTTGCGCAGCACCTGCTCGACCGTCGCCGCCGGCAGCCAGTCCAGCGGGGCGTAGGCACCCATCCCGCCGGTGTTGGGGCCGGTGTCGCCGTCGCCGATCCGCTTGTAGTCCTGGGCCGGCAGCAGCGGCACCACGCTCACCCCGTCGGTGACGCAGAACAGCGACACTTCCGGGCCGTCGAGGTACTCCTCCACCAGCACCCGCCCGCAGGCCGCGGCATGCTCGGCGGCCAGCCGCCGGTCGTCGGTCACCAGCACCCCCTTGCCGGCGGCCAGACCGTCGTCCTTGACCACGTACGGCGGTCCGAACTCAGCCAGCGCGGCGTCGACCTGCTCGGCGCTGGTGCAGAGCGCCGCCCGGGCGGTCGGCACCCCGGCCGCGGCCATCACGTCCTTGGCGAAGGCCTTGCTGCCCTCCAGCCGGGCGGCCTGCCGGGACGGCCCGAAGCAGGCGATGCCGGCGGCCCGGACCGCGTCCGCGGCGCCGGCCACCAGCGGCGCCTCCGGGCCTATCACCACCAGGTCGGCGTGGACATCGGCGGCCAGGGTCGCCACCGCCGCCGGGTCCGTGACGTCCAGCCGGCGATGCTCGGCGATGGTCGCGGTGCCGGCGTTGCCCGGAGCGCAGATCAGCGCGGTGACGGCGGGGTCGGCCGCCAGCGCGAGGCAGAGGGCGTGCTCACGAGCACCGGAGCCGACGACGAGAACCCGCATACCCGCACACGCTATCGAGTGCCGGGTATGCGGGTCCTGGTGACGTCCTGCCTCAGCTACCTCAGCAGCCGCAGGTGTAGTACAGGATGTCCCAGTGGGTGCCCTCGTCGCAGTAGATGTTGCCCGAGGCCGCCTGCCACTGCGGGTAGCCGTCACCCCGGTTGCCGATCCGGGTGAAGGCGTTGTGGATGTAGCCGTCGATGCAGGTGCGGTGGCTGATATCCACCTTGTAGCCGTTCCAGTGGCTGTAGGTGCCGCTGGCGTGGCCGGTCTCGGTGCCGCCGGTGATGTTGATCGAGCAGGCGCTGGCACGCTTGAGGGTGATCACGCCCGACACCGTGCTCTGGTTGATCTGCTCGAACGACGTACAGGTGGAGTTGTAGCGGTTGGTGCAGTTCCCGCTGGAGCTCCAGGTGATGCCCGCAGCGGAGAGCTGCGAGGCCGCCTGGGCCTGGGTGAGCTTGGTGACGGCGTGTGCCGGCGCGCTGACCGCGACCAGCGTGGTCAACGAGGCGAACAGCCCGAGCAGGAAT
>DASZEI010000158.1:0-6659 GCA_035940975.1 Jatrophihabitans sp.
GAAGGCCATGCCGAACTGCTCACCGAAGTCGCGCAGACGGTCCACGGTCTGCTCGTCCACTCCGGCAACCCGGGCTCCCAGCTCGGCTGAAGTGGCGATCAGCGAGCCGGTCTTGTCCGCCAGCACCGACAGGTAGTGATCGATCGGATCCACTCCCGGCTTCGGGCCGACCGTCTCACGGATCTGACCGGTCACCAGCCGCTCGAAACAGCGAGCCTGGATCCGGACCGCCTCCGGTCCGAGGTCGGCCAGGATGTCGGAGGCCCGGGCGAACAGGAAGTCACCGGTGAGGATGGCCACCGTGTTGGTCCAGCGGGTGTTGGCCGCGGTGGCCCCGCGCCGGACGGTTGCCTCGTCCATCACGTCGTCGTGGTAGAGGGTGGCCAGGTGGGTCAGCTCGCAGACCACCGCCGCCATCACGACCGCGTCGGTGTCGGCGTCGGCGTCGCCGAACTGCGCGGCCAGCAGCGCCAGCAGCGGCCGGAACCGCTTGCCACCGGCGTTGACCAGGTACTTGGCGACATCGGCGACGAACTCGTCCTCGGAACGTACCGCCGCCTGCAGCGCCGACTCGACGACCTGCAAGCCGTCCCGGACCGTCGCTTCCAGCGCCGGGTCGTCGAACTCGATTCCGACGGCCAGCAGGGAGGACTGATAGCTCACCCGCGTAACTTAGCGGCCTTGTCGGCGAGGTCCAGCAGGGGCTGCGGGAAGACGCCCAGCACCAGGGTGGCCGCGGTGCCCACGGTGATGGCGATGGTGGACATCGCCGACGGGATCGTCACCGTCGGACCGTCCTCGGCCGGCTCGGCGAAGAACATCATCACCACGATGCGCAGGTAGAAGAACGCCGCGATCGCCGAGGCGATCAGCGCGATCACCACCAGTGGCCCGGCGATGTGGTACGCGGCCCGGAACACCACGAACTTGCCGGTGAAGCCGCTGGTCAGCGGAATGCCGGCCAGGGCCAGCAGCAGGAAGGTGAAGGTGGCCGCGAACAGCGGTGACCTGCGGGCCAGGCCCGACCACTGCGCCAGGTGGTTGGCCTCGCCGTTGACGTCGCGGACCAGCGTCAGCAGGCCGAAGGCCGCGATCGTGGTGAAGCCGTAGGCGGCCAGGTAGAACAGCACGCTGGACAACCCCGCCGCATCCAGTGACACCAGCCCCACCAGGATGAACCCGGCGTGCGCGATGGAGGAGTAGGCCAGGATCCGCTTGAGGTCGGTCTGGGTCAGCCCGACGATCGCGCCCACCACCATCGAGGCGATGGCCACCGCCCAGATGATCGGCCGCCAGCTCCAGGCGCTCACCGAGAAGCCGACGTAGAGCACCCGGATGATCGCCCCGAACGCCGCGATCTTGGTGCACGAGGCCATGAACGCGGTGACCGGGGTCGGCGAGCCCTGGTAGACGTCCGGCGTCCAGGAGTGAAACGGCGCGATGCCGGCCTTGAACAGCAGGCCCACGACGAGCAGTCCGAAGCCCAGGTAGAGCAGGATGTCGGACTGGGTGGAGCTGTTCTGGGCCTGCAGCACGTCGAACAGGTCCACGGAGCCCGCGTAGCCGTACAGCAGGGCGACGCCGTAGAGGAAGAATGCCGAGGCGAACGCGCCCAGCAGGAAGTACTTGATGGCCGCTTCCTGGCTCAGCAGCCGGCGCCGGCGGGACAGCCCGGCGATCAGGTACAGCGGCAGCGACAGCACCTCCAGCGCCACGAACATCAGCAGCAGGTTGTTGGCCGCCGGAAAGATCAGCATGCCGCCGATCGCGAACAGGGTCAGCGGGAAGATCTCGGTCTGCACCCGCTCGCTGGCAGCCAGCCTGCGGTCGGCCGGCGAGCCCACCACCACCGCGGCCGAGGCCACGATCGCCCCGCCGGGCTCGACGGCCCGCTCGGCCAGCATCAGCACCGAGAGCATCCCCAGCACCAGGATGGAGCCCTGCAGGAACAGGGTGACGCCGTCGATGGACAGCGCGCCGGCGGCGGTCAGGGTGGAGCGCCCGCGCAGCGTGATGACGTCGATCAGGGCTGCCAGCAGCGCGAGCAGGGTGAGCCCGATCTGCAGGGAAAAGCGCCGCTCGCGCGGTGCGCCAGCCTCGACCAGGACCCCGAGGCAGGCCGCGCCCAGCACGATCAGGATCGGAGCCAGCGCCGAGTAGCTGATCGAGGGGGCCTGGACCAGGCTGGTGTCGGCGGCCGACACCACGTTCAGCGGGCTCACTTGTGTCCCTCCTCGGTACTCTGCCGGGCCGCCTGCTGGGGCTGCGGATCGGTCTGTCCGACGTCATGCAGGGTGAACCGCACGGCCGGGTTGATGATGTCGATGACCGGCTTGGGATAGATCCCCAGCGCGAAGATCAACACGATCAGCGGCGTGACGGCCAGTAGCTCGCGCGCGTTGAGATCGCGGAACCCGCTGACCTTCTCACTCAGGCCGCCCTGCATGGTGCGCTGGTAGAGCAGCAGGACGTAGAGGGCGGCCAGGATGATGCCGGTGGTCGCGATGATCGCCAGCGCCCGGTGCCGGGTGAAGGTGCCCAGCAGCGTCAGGAACTCGCTGATGAAGGTGCTCATACCCGGCAACGCCAGGGCTGCCAGGCCCGCGATCAGGAACACCCCGCCCATCCGCGGGGTGACCTTGGCGGTGCCGCTGAAGTCCGCGATCAGCCGGCTCTTGCCACGGGCCACCAGGAAGCCGACGACGAGGAACAGCAGCCCGGTGGCCAGGCCGTGGTTGACCATGTACAGTACGGCGCCGGTGCCGCCCTGGGTGGTGAAGGCGAAGATGCCCAGGCCGATGAAGCCGAAGTGCGCCACCGAGGTGTAGGCCACCAGCCGCTTCATGTCGCGCTGGCCCATCGCCAGGAAGGCCGCGTACAGCACCCCGATCACCGACAGGATCAGGATCGGGGTGGCGAAGTAGCGCGAGGCCTCGGGGAACAGCGGCAGGCAGTAGCGCAGGAAGCCGAAGGTGCCGACCTTGTCCAGGACGCCCACCAGCAGCGCCGCGCCGCCGGCCGGGGCCTCCGCGCCGGCATCGGGCAGCCAGGTATGGAACGGGAACAGCGGGGCCTTGATCGCGAAGGCGATGAAGAAGCCGAGGAACAGCCACTTCTGGCTCGCGCCGTTCGGAACGTGGCCGACCAGGTCGGTGAAGGCGAAGCTCGAGGTGCCGGAGCTGACGTAGACGCCGATCACCGAGGCCAGCATGAGCAGGCCGCCGACCAGGGAGTAGAGGAAGAACTTCATCGCCGCGTACTGCCGGCGCGGGCCGCCGAAGCTGCCGATGATGAAGTACATCGGCACCAGCATGGCTTCGAAGAAGACGTAGAACAGGAACACGTCGGTGGCCGCGAAGACCCCGATCATGAACACCTCGAGCAGCAGCACCAACCCGAAATAGGCCTTCGCCGACCGGGCCGGCGCGCGCAACTCCTCGGCGGACTCGAGGCTGTCGAAGGTGCGCCAGGACGCCAGCAATACGCAGGGCACCAGCAGGGTGGCCATCGCGATCAGCACCAGGGCGATGCCGTCCAGGCCGAAGGCGAAGTGCACCCCGAGGTTCTCGATCCACACCCACGAGCCGGTGAACTGGAAGCGGCTGGCGCCCTCGGCGGTGTCGAAGGCGACCGCCAGCACCACGGTGTAGCCGAAGGTGAGCACCGAGGCCAGCAGCGCGATCTGCTTGGCCAGCAGGTCCCGCCCGGCGGGCAGGGCGAAGATCACCAGGCTGCCCAGCAGCGGAATGGCGAGGAGCCCGAGCAGGCTGAGGTCGTGCATCAGGAGAACCTCACCGCGAGCAGGACCGCGAGTACCACCGCGGTGCCGGCCAGCATGGACAGGGCGTAGGACCGGACGAAGCCGGTCTGCAGCCGACGAAGCCGGCCGGAGCCGCCACCGAGGCCGGCGGCCAGGGTGTTCACCGCGCCGTCGACGCCGCGGTTGTCGAAGAACACCAGGCCACGAACCAGCCACTGGCCCGGCCGCATCAGCGCCGTCTCGTTGAAGGCGTCGGCGTAGAGGTTGCGGCGGGCCGCGACCGTGACCGCGGAGCCCGCCGGTTGCACCACCGGCACCGGCCGCACTCCGAAGGCCACGATGCCACCGGCCACTCCGAAGGCCACCACCAGCAGCGTGATCAGGGTCAGCACGGTCGGCGAGACGGTGTGCAGCCCCTCCTCCACCGACTCCCCGACCGACGGCTCCAGCCAGTGCTGCAGGGCACCGCCGAAGACCAGCGCCCCGCCGCCGACCAGCGACAGGAGACCGAGGATCACCAGCGGCGCCTTCATCACCAGCGGCGCCTCGTGCGGGTGCACGTCGTCATGCCAGCGGCGCCTGCCGTGGAAGGTCATCACCAGCGCCCTGGTCATGTAGAAGGCGGTCAGGCCGGCGCCGAGCAGCGCCACGCCGCCGAGCAGCCAGCCGCTGGTGCCGCCCTTGTCGAAGGCGGCCTCGATGATCTTGTCCTTGGTGAAGAACCCGGTCGCGAACGGAAAGCCGATGATGGCCAGATAGCCGCAGACGAACACGCCGTAGGTGACCGGCATGACCCGGGCCAGGCCGCCGAACCGGCGCATGTCGATCCGGTCGTTCATCGCGTGCATCACCGAACCGGCCGACAGGAACAGCGCGGCCTTGAAGAAGCCGTGCCCGAGCAGGTGCAGGATGCCGATCGCGTACACGCCCTTGCCGAGACCGACGGCCAGGAACATGTAGCCGATCTGGCTGACGGTGGAGTACGCCAGCACCCGCTTCAGGTCGTCCTGGCCGAAGGCGCACACGCAGCCGTAGAGCAGGGTGATCGCCCCGACGATGGTGACCACCGTCCGGCCGGTCTGGGTGAGGTCGAAGATCGGTGCCGAACGGGCGATCAGGTACACCCCGGCGGTGACCATGGTCGCCGCGTGGATCAGGGCCGAGACCGGCGTCGGGCCCTCCATCGCGTCGGGCAGCCAGGTCTGCAGCGGGAACTGCCCGGACTTGCCGCAGGCGCCGAGCAGCAGCATCAGCGCGATCGCGGTGATCGCGCCGCCAGAAAGTTGGGTCAAGCCGTTTCCGTACAGGACGGTCTCGAAGTCGGTGGAGCCGAGGTAGGCGAACATCAGCATGATCGCGATCGAGAGCCCCACGTCACCGACCCGGTTGGCGATGAAGGCCTTCTTGGCGGCGGTGCTGGCCGATTCGCGGGTGTAGTAGTAGCCGATCAGCAGGTAGGAGGCCAGGCCCACGCCTTCCCAGCCGACGTAGAGCACCAGGTAGCCGTTGGCCAGCACCAGCAGCAGCATGGCCGCCACGAACAGGTGGAAGTACCCGAAGAACCTGCGCCGGCCGGGGTCGTGGCTCATGTAGCCGACCGCGTAGATGTGGATCAGCGAACCGACCCCGGTGATCAGCAGGACGAAGGCCAGCGACAGCGGGTCCAGCAGCAGGCCCGCGTCGACGTTGAAGCCGCCCACCGGCACCCAGCTGAACAGGTGCAGGTTGCGTTGGCGGCCCTCACCGCTCTCGCCCTTGATCGAGAAGAACAGCAGCACGCCGTAGACGAACAGCGCGACCGGGACGAGGGCGCCGAGCAGGTGGCCCCACCGGTCGGCACGCTTGCCGAGCAGCAGCAGCGCGGCCGAGGACAGAGCCGGCAGCGCTACCAGCAGCCAGGCTGAGGACTGGATTCCGTGAGCGGCGTTCACTGTTCGAAGCTCCCCTTCAGTACTTCAGGAGGTTCGCGTCGTCGACCGAGGCCGACCGCCGCGTCCGGAAGATGGACATGATGATGGCCAGGCCCACCACTACTTCGGCCGCGGCGACCACCATCACGAAGAAGGCCATGATCTGACCGTCCAGGGTGCCGTTGATGCGGGAGAAGGTGACCAGGCTCAGGTTCACCGCGTTGAGCATCAACTCGACACACATGAAGACCACGATGGCGTTGCGCCGGACCAGCACCCCGACGGCGCCGATGGAGAACAGCGCCGCGGACAGCACCAAATAGTAGGTAGGGGTCATGAGGCGAGCACGTCTTTCCGGTCGCCGGGGCATCCGGTCATGAGGACAGCTCCCCCTCCCGCTCGGGCAGCGCATGCGGTGCGCCGACGCTGATCCCGGCTCCACTGCCCAGCAGCGACTCGCCGGCCACCGAGCCGTCCGGCAGCAACGCCGGGGTGCCGACGGCGTTGCCGGAGGACAGCACTCCGGGCCCGGGCAGCGGCTGCGGCCGGCCGGAGCGGATCCGCTCGCGGGCCAGCGCCTTCTGGCTGGGCCGCGGCCCGTCCCGCTCGACGTGGGCCAGCACCATCGCCCCGACGGCGGCCACGATCAGCAGCGCCGAGGTCAGCTCGAAGGCGAACAGGTACTTGGTGAACAGCAGCCGCGCGACGCCGTTGACGTTGGTGCCGTACTGGGAGTTGGCCTCGTCCAGGTTCTTCACCGCCTGGCCGGTGAACGCCCGCCCGATCGCCAGCGCCACCAGCAGGGCGAAGGCGAGCCCGGACAGCAGGGCCGCCACCCGCTGGCCGCGCAGCGTCTCGACCAGCGAGTCCGCCGAGTCCCGCCCGACCAGCATCAGCACGAACAGGAACAGGATCATGATCGCGCCGGTGTAGACGATGATCTGCACCAACCCCAGGAACGCCCCCTGCTGGATCAGGTAGAACAACCC
>DASZEI010000159.1:0-3482 GCA_035940975.1 Jatrophihabitans sp.
CTCGCGGCGGAACCGGTTCTGGAACGACGGATCCCGCGCCAGGTCGGCACGCAGCACCTTCACCGCGACGTCGCGGCCGAGCCGAACATCCCTGCCCTTGTGCACCTCGGCCATGCCGCCGTAACCGAGCAGTTCCCCGATCTCGTAGCGGCCGCCTACCAGCCGTGCTGCCGTCATCGGACGTCCTCACTGTGTCGCTGTCGTGCAAGTCGCTGTCGTGCAAGTCGCTGTCGTGCGAGTCGCTGCTGTGCAAGTCGCTGCAGTGCAAGGTCCATCATTTAACCCCGATCGCAGCCAGATAGGCCTTCATCACGGCCTGCGCCACGGGCGCCGCGGCAAGCCCGCCGGTCGTTTCGCTGCCGTGCAACCCGCCGTTCTCGATGATCACGGCCACCGCGATCTTGGGGTTGTCGGCCGGCGCGAAGCCGGTGAACCAGGCGTGCGGCTGGTTGACGTAGCCGCCGTCGGCGTCCTGCGGGCCGTTGTCGGCGGTACCGGTCTTGCCCGCGACCTGGATGCCGGGAATCTCAGCCGCCCGGCCGGTGCCCTTCTTCACGACGTCGACCATCATCGCGGTCAGCTGATCGGCCTGGGCCGCGTCCATCACCTCGTTGAGGACCTGCGGGTCCGGGTGGCTCAGCACCGCCAGGTTCGGCGCCTGCTCCTCCGAGACCAGGTAGGGCCTCATCAACCTGCCGTCGTTGGCCACCGCGGCCGAGATCATCGCGGCCTGCAACGGCGTCACCCGGACATCGCGCTGGCCGATGCTGGACTGGGCCAGCGACGCCTGATCGACGATCGGCCCGACCGAGGAGCCCGCCACCCCCACCGGAACGGTGAAGTCGTTGTCATCGATGCCGAACAGCGCCGCCTGCTGCTTGATGGTCTGGGTGCCCAGGTCCATACCCAGCTGGGCGAAGGCGGTGTTGCAGGAGATGGTGAGCGCATGGTCCAGGGTGTCGGTCCTGCCGTCCGCGCACTGCTCGCCGCCGAAGTTGCGCAGCTGGGTGCGGGTCTGCGGCAGGGTCAGCGAGTTCACCGCCGGGATCCGGGTCTGCGGCGTCCGGCCGTTCTTCAGCGCGGCACTGGCCACCACCACCTTGAACACCGAACCAGGCGGGTAGGTCACGTTGAAGGCCCGGTTGAGCAGCGGGTTGTCCGGGTCGGCGTTGTAGCGCTTGTACGCGGCCTGGATCTTGTCCGGCGAGTGCGAGCTCAGCGCGTTCGGGTCGAAGGACGGGGTGCTGACCGCGGCCAGGATCGCGCCGGTCGCCGGGTCGAGCGCTACCACCGCGCCGCGCCGGGAACCCATCGCCTGGTAGGCCGCCGCCTGGGCCTGCTTGTTGATGGTCAGCAGGACGTTGCCGCCCCGGGTGTCCCGGCCGGTCAGCAGGGTGGTCAGCCGCTGCACGAACAGCCGGTCATCGGTGCCGGCGAGCACCCCGTTCTCGGCCGACTCGATCGCGGAGTTGCCGTAGTACAGCGAGTTGAACCCGGTCACCGGGGCGTACACCGCCCCGCCGGAGTACTTGCGCAGGTACATCAGCGCGTCCTTGGTCGGCACCGACTCCGCCACCGGGGTTCCCGAGCCCTGCAGCACGATCGAGCCGCGCTGGCGCTTGTACTCATTCAGCACGGTGCGCCGGTTGGCGCTGTTGTCCTGGTAGTGATCGGCCCTGACCACCTGCACCCAGTTCAGGTTCAGCACCACTGCCAGCAGCAGCAGGCCGACGAAGACCCCGACCCGCCGGATCGGCCGGTTCATGAGCGGTCCTTCGCCTGGATCGGCACCGGGCCACTGTCGGTGGTGACCGCCGAGGGCGGCGTGGTCGGCGGCCGGCGGGCGGCGTCGGAGACCCGCAGCAGCAATGCCAGCAGGCCGAAGTTCGCCACCAGCGACGACCCCCCGTAGGACAGGAACGGGGTGGTCAGGCCGGTCTCGGGCAGCAGCCGCGAGATGCCGCCGGCCACCACGAACAGCTGCAGGCCGAAGGAGAACGTCAGGCCGGTCACCAGCAGCTTGCCGAACGAGTCCCGGACCGCCAGCGCGGTGGCGAAGCCGCGGGACAGGAAGATCAGGTACAGCCCAAGGATGGCGACCAGGCCGAACAGGCCGATCTCCTCGCCGAAGGAGGACAGGATGAAGTCGGACTTGGCCACCGGCACCAGCTCGGGCCGGCCACCGCCGAGGCCCGCCCCGAACAGCCCGCCGGTGCCCAGGCCGAACAGCGACTGGCTCATCTGGTAGCCCTCGTCCTGCAGGTAGTCGAAGACGTGCAGCCAGACCGTCACCCGCTCCTTGACGGTGCCGAAGAACTCATAGGACAGCACGCAGCCGCCGGCGAACAGCAGCACGCCGATGATCACCCAGCTGACCCGCTCGGTGGCGACGTAGAGCAGCACCACGAACAGTCCGAAGAACATCAGCGAGGTGCCCAGGTCGTGGTTGCGCACCAGCACCCCGATGCTGATCAGCCAGGCGACCAGCACCGGCCCGAGGTCGCGGCCGCGTGGCAGGTCGATGCCGAACAGCCGGCGGCCGGCCAGGGACAGCACGTCGCGCTTGTCGACCAGGTAGGACGCGGCGAAGATGGTCAGCGCGATCTTGGAGATCTCGCCGGGCTGGATCGAGAAGCCGGCGATCCGGATCCAGATCCGGGCGCCGTTGACCTCGCTGTACTGGGCCGGTAGCACCGCCGGCAGCATCAGCAGGAACAGCCCGACCAGGGCCAGGGTGTAGGCGTAGCGGGTCAGCACCCGGTGGTCGCGGATCGCCAGCAGCACCACCAGGAAGACGGCCAGCCCCAGGAAGGCCCAGACCACCTGGCTGGCGGCGGCCACCCCGGTGTAGGTGGTGCCGTTCTCGGCGGCCTGCTGGGCCAGGCCCAGGTCGAGCCGGTGGATCATCACCAGGCCCAGGCCCACCAGCAGCACGGCGCACGGCAGCAGCAGCGGGTCGGCGTAGCGAGCGGTCCGGCGGATCGCGAGGTGGCAGGCCAGCCCTATTGCCAGCACCACCAGGGGGTAGGTCGCCACGTGATCGGACAGCTCGCTGTTGCGGGTGATCTCGACGAAGGCCTCGGCGCAGGCCACGATCAGCGCGGCGGCGATCACGAACAGCAGTTCGGTGCCGCGCCGGGTCGCGGGCCGGTTCGGCCGGCTCATCGACGGCTACCGGTCCTCGCGCGCACGCTCATCGCTGCGGTCATCGGCAGTCCACCCCCTGCACCGGGGTGTTCGACGGCGACGGGATGATCGGCACGGTGCTGGGTGTCGCGCTGGCCCGGGCGGCGGTGCTGGGTGTCGCGCTGCCCCGGGCGGCGGTGCTGGCCTTGGTGACGACCCCGCTCGGCGACCGGTTCACCGGCCTGGTCGGCGTCGTGGTCGGCGTCGTGGTCGGCGTCCGGCTGACGGCCGTCCGGCTGACGGCCGTTCGGCTGGCCGCCGTCCGGCTGGCAGTGGGGGACAGGGTCGGGCTGGGC
>DASZEI010000160.1:0-1910 GCA_035940975.1 Jatrophihabitans sp.
CACCGTGCTGGGTCGCATCCGGGTGCCGCACCGCAGCGGGCCGGGACGGCCACGCACCCGCCCCACCCGGGTGCTGGCCGACAAGGCCTACTCCAGCCGGGCCAACCGGGCCTACCTGCGCCGGCGCGGCATCCCAGCGACCATTCCGGTCAACGCCGACCAGCAGGCCCACCGGCGCCAGAAGGGATCGGCCGGCGGCCGCCCGCCGTCCTTGGACTCCGAGCGGTACAAGGACCGCCATGCCGTCGAGTGCGGCATCAACCGACACGAACAGCACCGCGGCTCCGCCACCCGTTACGACAAGCTCGCCGTCCGATACGACGCCACCGTGCAGATCACCAACATCAACATCTGGCTGCGCGACTTATCAAACAGGGCCTAGTAGTGCTTCGTTAGGTCGGCGCTCGCGGTCGGGCGTCGATGGGCTGGCCGCAGACGGTGCAGGTGCCGGTCCAGGTAGCGAGCAGAGCCTGCAACTGGCGCAGGACGGCGTAGAGGCTCAAGCCACGACAGGCGCTTTTGGGTCGCTGCGCAGTCCGGTGATGAACAGCTGGGCGGCGGTGACCAGGG
Source organism: Jatrophihabitans sp. (assembly GCA_035940975.1). GTDB lineage: Bacteria > Actinomycetota > Actinomycetes > Mycobacteriales > Jatrophihabitantaceae > Jatrophihabitans_A. Next base: position 571 of record DASZEI010000160.1, read on the forward strand.
TGACGTGGCGATGCCAGCCGGTGAAGGTGCGGCCCTCGAAGTGGTCCAGGCCCAGGCCGGTCTTCAGCTCCCGGTAGTCGTGCTCGATCCGCCAGCGGATCTTGGCCAGCCGGACCAGCTCGGGCAGCGGCGTGTCTTCGGGCAGGTCGGAGAGCCAGTAGTCGGTGGGCTCGGCGGCCTGCGGCGGCCATTCGGCCAGCAGCCAAACCTGCGGCAGCGAGCCGTCGGCGGCCAGCCGGGTGGTCGGCCGCCGTCCGGCCGGGCGCACCCGGATGGCCAGAAACGTGGAGGTGAGCGCTCCGCGGGAGCCGTCCCGCCAGCAGACCTCGACCGCGGCGCCGCGGCCGGCGGTCAGCGCATGCTGCCGCAGTCCGACCGGGCGGGTGCGATAGCGCGGTTGGGGATGTCGGCCCCGTCCGGAGTAGGGCTTGACCTCGGGGATCGCGTCGGCGGTGTGCGCGGTCAGGTCATCCTCGACCTGGCAGACGTAGGCGCTACCGCGCGCGGCGATGCCGGCCCGGAAGTCGGCGTTGTTGCCGTAGCCGGCGTCGGCGACCACCACCGGCGGGCGCAGCCCCCAGCCGGCCAGCTCATCGAGCATGTCCAGCGCCAGCCGCCATTTGGCCCGGTGCCGGACCCCGTCGGGCATGCCGGCGCGGGCCCGCCGGACCCGGATCGCCGCGGCCCCCTCCGGGGTCGTCGCGTAGGCGTCGTCCCAGCTTTCTGGCACGAACAACCGCCAGTTCAACGGGCACGACGCCGTGTCGGTGACCGCGCAGATCGACACCCCGATCTGGCAGTTGCCGACCTTGCCCAGCGTGCCGGAGTACTGCCGGGCCACCCCCGGTGAGGCGGTGCCGAACTTGGGAAAACCGGTGTCGTCGACCACCCAGGCATCGGGGGCGATCACGTCCACCGCCCGACGGGCCAGCCGCTGGCGCACCGGCTCCACCGGCCAGGTGGAGGAGGAGACGAACTGCTGCAGGCCCTGCTCGTCCACCCCGAGACGGGCGGCCATCGGCTGCATCGACTTGCGCCGCCCGTCCAGCAGCAGGCCACGCAGATACGTCTGCCCCTTGACCCGCTGATCCGACCGAGCCAGCGGCGCGAACACCTCCGCGGCGAACTCCTCCAACCGCTGACGCGCCGCGGCCAACTCCTCTGGAGTCATCCACCCATCGCACCGCGCTGGACCAGCGCAAACAAGAACCTAACGAAGCACTACTAGTCGGGCATAGGAGGCTTTCCGCACGTATCGCGCGCCGAGACGTGCGGAAAGCTTCCTATGCCTCGTCAGGTCACGCGGGCGCGCTCCTCGGGGTAGGCGGACCAGCCGCCGT
>DASZEI010000161.1:0-7748 GCA_035940975.1 Jatrophihabitans sp.
CGGCACTCGGCCCGGCCAGGGCCGCCGACCCCGCTCGGGAGGCGGCGTCGGCCGCCATCTTCGAACTGGCCCGTGCTGCCCAAGCCGCCGGGGGCAGCGCCCCGACGAGCAGCCCGAGCATCCCCGCCGAGCCTGGCAGCCCTGCCACGGCCGGCACCCCGAGCATCGCCACGGCTGGCACCTCGAGCATCGCCACGGCGCCAGGCAACCCCGGCACGGCTTCAACCCCGCCCGGCGCTGTGACCCCCGGCGCCGCGACCCCCGCCGACCCGAGCACGCCCGGCACCCCGCCGGTCACCATGCCGCTGCCGGTGAGCGCGGTCCAGCCGGCCGTCGTGACGCTGCCCGGCACCGCCGCGGCGGTGGCTAGGACCGCGGGCGCGGCCAAGGCAATCGACACTGCCGGTACCGGCGCCGCGAAGGCAGCCGAGGTCAGCACGCCCTCCGGATCGGGCGTCGCCGACGGCGGGCTGCGCACCGAGAACCTGCCCGCTACGCACGCCCCGAACCACCGCCCGGCACGCGGCCCGGTCAGCCGGACCAGCGCCGCCGAGCCGGCCGCGGTGGCAGCCCCGGCAACCCCCGGTTCCGGCCTGGTCATCGACACGGCGAGCGGGGCCACGCAGGCCGGCATCCCGACGGCGCAGGCCGGCATAGCGCAGCCCGCCATCCCGGCGGCGCAACTCGCCGGCGGCGGGCAGCCGGTAGCAGCCGGACCCGGCTCCGAGCAGGTGCACCGGTACCCGGCGACCGACCTGCCACTGGCCAGCCAGGTCGCCGGCCCCGTGCTGTCGTTGCGCGCCCGGGGTGACGGCAGCCACCAGCTCATCGTCGCACTGCACCCGGCCGAACTCGGACCGGTCAACGTACACGTCCGGATCGAGGGCGACCTGATGACGATTCAGCTTGCCAGCACGAGCGAAACCGCTCATGACACGCTGCGCGACGCGCTGCCCCAGCTGCGTTCGGAGCTGCAGGCGGCGGGCTTGAGCACGGCCTCGCTGTCGCTGGATCTCAGCTCGGGCGGCCCGGGTGGCTTTGCCGGCTCGGGCGCCTTCGCCGATCCCCGCCAGGCCGCCGGAGCACCGAACCAGGCTGCCAGGCTGGTACCGGCCGGCGACCAGAACCCCGTTCCGCCGCGGCACCGCACCAGCGGTGACCGGGTCGGCACCCAGTCGAGCTCCGGCCTGGACCGGTGGCTGTGAACACCTCAGAACAGGAGAGCAGATGACGCAACCCGTGTCCTCGGTCGCCACCGGCCTGCCGGTGGCGCCCAATCCGGCTATCGAATCCACCGACAACGCCAAGCTGAGCTCGAAAGCCTTCCTGCAGCTGCTCGTCGCGCAGTTGCAGTACCAGGACCCGAGCAAGCCGGTCGACACCTCGTCGTTCATGAACGAGACGGCCACCCTGACCCAGGTGCAATCCTCGGAGCAGACCGCCCAGGTCAGCCTCGACATGCTCTCGGCACAGCGCGCCCAGACCGCGAGCAGCCTGGTCGGGCACACCGTCAGCTACGCCGCAGCCGACGGCAACCTGGTCACCGGCTACGTCTCCTCCGCCACCATCTCCACGGCCAAGCCGACGCTCAGGATCGGGACGGTCGATGTCGACCTGAGCCAGATCCAGCAGGTGTTGGCCACCGGCACGCCCTGATCCACCCCGACAGTTCACCCGCAACAGCCCCACCCCCTGATCCCGAATATCCCTCTCGAAGGAGAAAACCCCCATGCTTCGCTCACTGTTCACCGGCATCTCGGGCCTGCGGGCCCACCAGCAGATGCTCGATGTCACCTCCAACAACATCGCCAACGTCAACACCGCCGGCTACAAGAGCGCCTCGACGGTGTTCGTGGACACCCTCAGCCAGACCATCTCGGGCGCCGGCGCCCCGGCGGGTTCCAACGGCGGCACCAACCCCACCCAGGTGGGCCTCGGCGTGCAGCTGGCCGGTACCTCGATCAACTTCGCCCAGGGCTCCAACCAGTACACCGGGCGCACCAGCGACCTGCTCATCAACGGTGACGGCTTCTTCGTGATGAGCAACGGCGGCCAGCAGACCTTCACCCGGGCCGGCTCGTTCAGCCTGGACTCGGCCGGCCACCTGGTCGCGCCGGACGGGGCCATCGTGCAGAGCGCGACCGGCGGCGATCTCGACCTGTCAGCGCTGAGCAGCGGCACCTACAAGTCCTGGAGCGTCACCACCTCCGGCGTGGTCAACGGCGTGGACGCCATGGGAACAACCACGGCGCTCGGCACCATCGCGATGGCCACCTTCGCCAACCCGGGCGGCCTGACCAAGGTGGGCGACTCGCAGTACCAGGCCAGCGCCAACTCCGGTGCCGCCCAGATCGGTGGCGCGAACACCGGCGGCCGGGGCAGCCTCACCCCGGGTTACCTGGAGATGTCCAACGTCGACCTGGCCGCCGAGCTGACCAACCTGATCATCTCCGAGCGCGGTTTCCAGGCCAACTCGCGGGTGATCACCACCTCCGACGAGGTGCTGCAGAGCCTGATCAGCCTCAAGAACTAGCCTGATCAGCCTCACGAACCAACCGCTGTCCACCTCGGGCCCGCTGCAGTGCAGCGGGCCCGAGTTCGTGGGGCGAGCCTGCTGCCGACACCGGTCGCCCGGTTGCCCGGCAGCTCAGAAAACCGGCATAGATGCCGATAAGTAAAGCCAAGGAGGACCCACGGATGGGTCCTGGCAAACACCTGGATGGATCCGTTGATACTGCTGCGCCGGTTGGGTGGACCTGTTTTCACCCTCAACCCAGACCTGATCGAACGTGCCGAGGCAACTCCGGACACTGTGGTGACCCTGATCGGCGGCAACAAGTACGTCATCTGCGAGTCGCTGGACGAGCTGGTCGAGCTGATCCGTGACTACCGGGCCCGCATCATCGCCAGTGCCGAGGCCATGACCTCCGACCCCAACCTGTTCCCCGACGCACACCACCCCCACCCCCGCATCCGGGTGCTGTCGACCGCCGTCTCGCCGGGCCAGCCGCCCGTGGTGCCGATCCGAAGGACGGATGCCTGATGGACCCCTCCCTGCTCATCGGGGTCGTCCTGGCGGTCGTCGCGATCGTCGGCTCGGTGACCATGGAAGGCGGCAGCATCGGCGCGATCTTCCTGATCCCGCCGATGATCCTGGTGTTCGGCGGCACGATCGGCGCCGCCATCGCCGGCGCCGTGATGCGCGATGTCAGCTCGCTGCCCAAGCAGCTGATCCGGGCCTTCACCGCCAAGTCCCCGAAGCCCGACGACGCGGTCCAGGTGCTGGTGCGGCTGGCCGGCCGGGCCCGCCGTGAGGGGCTGCTGGCCCTCGAGTCGGAGGCTTCCGAGGTCGAGGACGAGTTCCTGCGCCGTGGCCTGCAACTGGCCATCGACGGCACCGATGCCGAAGAGGTCGCGATCATCCTGTCCACCGAGGTCGACACCAAGCGCGCCAACGACCGGGCGGCGGCCAAGCTGTTCGCCGACATGGGCGGCTACGCCCCGACCATCGGCATCATCGGAACGGTGCTGGGGCTGGTCAAGGTGCTGGGGCACCTGTCCTCGCCGGCGACGCTGGGTGCCGAGATCGCCAGCGCGTTCGTGGCCACCCTGTGGGGCGTGATGAGCGCCAACGTGTTCTGGCTGCCGCTGGCCAACCGGCTCAAGCGGGTCAGCGAGTCCGAGTGCGAGCAGATGGAAGTGATCATCGAAGGCATCCTGGCGATCCAGGCCGGCGCCAACCCGCGGCTGGTCGAGCAGAAGCTGCAGAGCCTGCTGCCGGCAAGCGCCCGGCAGGCCGAGCGGGACGTCGCCTGATGAGCGCCCGACGCTCGGCTGCCGGCCGCCGGCGTGGCGGGCATGCGGAGGAGCACGAGAACCACGAGCGCTGGATGGTGACCTACGCCGACATGCTGACCCTGCTGCTGGTGCTGTTCATCGTGCTGTACGCGATCTCGCAGGTGAACACCTCGAAGTTCTCCGAGCTCAAGTCCAGCCTCGCCTCGGCGTTCAAGAACGGCCAGCCCTCGGTGCTGAGCGGTGGCAGCGGGATCGTCAGCGGCGACTCGGCGGCCCAGCAGGCCAATCCCAACCTGCCGGTGTTCTCGCTGATCCAGCCGCAGTCGAGCAAGTCGGACGCCGCCTCCCAGGACCGGCAGGCCGCCCAGCAGGAGGTCGACGAGTTCAAGGAGATCGAGGCCGCGATCAAGGCCTCGCTGCACAAGCACGCCCTGGACGGCAACGCCGAGTTCAGCATCGACGAGCGCGGCCTGGTGGTCACCGTGGTGACCAACGAGCTGGTCTTCTCCGGCAACAGCGCGGTGCTCGAACCCGAGGGCGCGGTGATCCTCAGCGCGGTGCTGCCCCCGTTGCGGCCGATCACCAACGAGATCCAGGTGGACGGTCACACCAACCAGCAGAACGTCAGCACCGCCCCGTATCCCAGCGGCTGGGAGCTGTCCTCGGCCAGGGCGTCCTCAGTGGTGCGCTACCTGGTGACGCACGGCCCGATCGCCGCCAAGCGGCTCAGTGCGGCCGGCTTCTCAGACCAGCGACCACTGGTGCCGGCCAGCGACCCACGCTCGGTCACCCGCAACCGGCGCGTCGACATCGTCGTGCTGTCCAAGCTGCCCGCCAGTGCCCGCAGCCAGCTGCCGGCACTCGGCAGGAGCACCGGCCATGGCTGAGCTGAGCCCGTCAGGGCAGCCTTTCCCCTTCCAGAGCAGGAGTTCGTCATGACGATGACCGCGACCGACCGGCCCGACCGGATCGCCAACGAGGTCGCCAGCAAGGGCGCCAAGGGCGGCCTCAAGGGCGGCCCGGCCGAGCCCAGCAAGGCCAAGGGCAAGCAGCCCGGCAAGAAGAAGTCCAAGAAGGTGAAGATCGCCGTGCTGGTCGTGGTGATGCTGGTGCTCGGCGCCCTGGCCAAGTTCACCGTGCTGGCCCCGTCGGCGCCGGCCGGGGACGCCAAGCCGGTGCCCGGGCACGTGGTGGCGATGACCGACATGACGCTCAACCTGGCCGGCGGGCACTACCTGCGGATCAAGCTCGCCCTGCAGACCGTGGAAGGCACCCCGGAGGAATTCGACACCAGCGAGGCCGCCCAGGCCGTGATCGACCAGTTCAGCGACCGCCCGGTGGCGGAGCTGACCGGTGAGGCGGCGCGCTCCAAGGCCAAGAAGGAACTTCTCGGCAAGCTTCAGAAGGTCTATCCCAAGCAGGTCATGGACGTCATCTACACGGAGTTCTTCACGCAGTAACCCATCAGGCACTTCGACGTCCGCTTCCCGCGCCGGCGCGGGAAGATCTCAGCTGAGGCGCAGTTCCTCAGGTCTGCTCCGTCCCGGCCGAACGTTGTTCATGTGGCAACGTCCCCTTCGGTGCATATCGCCCCGGTTCGCAGGCTGGTTCGGCGACCCGTCGAAGGCCAGGACGAGTCCCGGGCGATGCCCTATGACTTCCGCCGCCCCACCAAGCTCTCGCGCGACCACGTCCGGGCGCTGCAGATGTGTTACGAGACCTATGCCCGGCGAGTGACCACGCTGCTCACCAGCGGCCTGCGCCAGCTCTGCCAGGTCAACCTGGTGGCGATCGAGCACCAGAGTTACGAGGAGTACATCGCCACCCTGGCGCCCACCACGATCCTGTCGGTGCTGGACATGGGCCCGTTGCCGGGCACGGCGCTGTTCGAGTTCTCGGTGCCCACGGCGCTGGCGTGCGTGGACTACCTGCTCGGCGGCCCGGGTGGCGACCAACCGACCCGGCAGCTCACCGACCTGGAGAGCGGCCTGCTGCGCAACCTGATCGAGCAGATGCTCTCGGTGCTGCGCTACGCCGTCGAACCCACCATCGGCCTTGATCCGGTGCTGCGCAGCATAGAGTTCAACCCCCAGTTCGTGCAGGCGGCCGGAGCTTCCGACGGCGTCATCGTCAGTTCCTTCCAGATGCGGGTCGGCAACCAGGTGTGCGTCTCGACGCTGTGCGTGCCGTTCGCCTCGCTGCTGCCGCGGCTGCAGGTCGGCAAGGAAGGCCGCACCCAGACCGCCGCGGAGCAGCACGCCGAGCAGCAGGCCGCCCAGCAGGTCCGGACCGCGCTCGGCAACGTGCCGGTCGAGGTGTCGCTCAGCTTCGAGCCGGTGCAGCTGACCCCGAACGAGATCGTCCGGCTCGAACCCGGCGACGTGATCAATCTTCGGCACCGGGTCACCACCCCGCTGGTGGTGCAGTCCGGCGGCATCACCTTCGCCCACGCACTGGCCGGACGGCAGGGCAGCCGGCTTGCCGGGCTGGTCGTCGGCAACGACAGGAGGAAGAACCCGTGACCCAGACCATGTCCACCAGCGAGCTGGCCCGGCAGGCGGCACTGGCCGCGCTGGCCAACCTGCCGATCTCGGACCCGCTGGAACTCGGCGAACCCAGCAGCGACCTCAGCCGGTTGAGTTTCGACGGAGTCGCGGTGACCGCCCGATTCACCGGCGGCCACAGCGGTGACGTGCTGATCGCGGTGGAGCGGGCGCTGACCGACGCGCTGCAGAACTCCCCGCTCGGCGCCCTGGACGTCTCGGCGGCGCTGGCCCCGGCGCTGTCCGCGGCAGCCGGTGCCGCCGGCACCGTGCAGACCGGTCCCGGCCAGCCGCTGGAGCCGGCGACGGCCCTGGCCGCACTACTCGGCAAGCCCGGCGCGTGGGTGGTTCCGCTACTGCACCAGGGGGTGACGCGAGCCCTGGTCGGCATCGTGATCACCACCGAGCCGGCAACGACCGGCGCGCAAGCCCCGCACTACCCGAGCCCGGAAGAGCTGCGGGCCGGTGCCACCAACGGCGCGCCGGCGCGCCGGACCGCGATCCGCAACGGCCTGGACCTGCTGCGCGACGTCAGCATGGACGTCACCGCCCAGATCGGCAGCACCCGGATGACGATCAGCGAGTTGCTGGCCCTCAACGAGGGTGCGGTGGTCGAGCTGGACCGGGCGGCCGGAGCGCCGGCCGACCTGCTGGTCAACGGCCACCTGATCGCTCGCGGCGAGGTCGTGGTGATCGATGAGAACTTCGCCCTGCGCATCACCGAGATCGTCGCCGACGAGACGGTGCCCCCGCTGTCGTGAACACCGTCGCCGTCATCGGCCGGATGCTGCTCGCCCTGGTCTTCGTCCTGGGCGTGATGTGGTTGCTGGCTCGCTGGGCTCGCAAACCGATGGGCGGCGGCAAGGCCGAACGTGTGATGGCGGTACTGGCCCGCCAGCAGCTCAGCCGGACCTCCTCGGTCACGGTGCTGCGGGTGATGGACCGGGCGCTGGTGCTCGGCGTCACCGAGCAGGGCGTCCAGCTGATCACCGAGACCGAGCTGTCAGCGGTGGAGGACGCCCTGGCCACCGATACCGCAGCCAGCCGGAGCTGGTCCCGCAAGCGGGCGCTCGCGGCGGGCGTATCGAGCGACGACGACGAGGACGGCCCATCCGAACGGGTGCTGCGGCCGGCCGGCCAGCCGCGCCCGGCTGCCCTGGACGGATCAGTGCTCTCACCCAAGACCTGGCGCCAGCTGGTCAGCGCCGCTCGCGAGCTGACGGTCCGGCGATGAGGAAACTGCTGGTATTGCTGGCCCTGACCGCCGGCCTGCTCGGTGCCGGGTTGCTGGCCGGCACCGCTACCGCCGGGGCGGCGCCGCTGCCGGCGACGGTCTCGCAGCGCTCGGTCGCCACCACCGTCGCGATGCCCGCCACCATCCAGGGCTTGCCGCGGATGGTCCCGAAG
>DASZEI010000162.1:0-2633 GCA_035940975.1 Jatrophihabitans sp.
AGGCGAACGCCCAGAACAGGTTGGTGCGGATGGTCTTCAGGGTCGCGCGGGACAGCCTGATCGCATCGGCGGCGGCGCGCAGGTCGCCGCCGACCAGGGTCAGATCAGAGGCCTGGATGGCGACATCGGCGCCGGTCCCCATGGCCAGGCCGAGGTCGGCGGCGGCCAGCGCCGCGGCGTCGTTGACGCCGTCGCCCACCATCGCCACGGTGTGGCCTCGCTGTTGCAAGCCACGCACGACGGCGACCTTTCCGGCCGGCAGCACCTCGGCGATCACCTCATCGATTCCGACCTCGGCCGCGACGGCCTCGGCGGCTCGCCGGTTGTCACCGGTCAGCAGCACCGGCCGGAGACCGAGCTCGAGGAACTCGCGCACGGCGGCGGCCGAACTGGCCTTGACCGTGTCGGCAACGGCGAGGACGGCTTGCAGCCGCCCGTCCCAGCCGATCCATACCGCGGTGTGGCCGAGGCGCTGCGCCCGGTCGGCAGCCTCGGTCAGCTCCGCCGGGGCGGCCATCGCCCACTGCTCCTCCAGCCACTGCCGGCGGCCGACGACGACGGCCTGGCCGTCGACCACGCCGGACACCCCCAGCCCCTCGTGGTTGCCGAACTCCGACACCGCCCCCAGCGGTGCGCCGACCCGGTCGCGGGCATAGTCGGCGACCGCGCGCCCGATCGGATGCTCGGAGGCGGCCTCCAGTCCCCCGGCCAACCGCAGCACCTGCTCGACGCCGATGCCCGCGCCGGGAGCGAGGAAGACGCCGGCAACGCTCATCCGGCCAGTGGTGATCGTGCCGGTCTTGTCCAGCACGATCGTGTCGATCCGCTCGGTGGATTCCAGCACCTCGGGGCCGCTGAGGAGGATGCCGAGCTGCGCCCCGCGGCCGGTGCCGACCAGCAACGCGGTGGGCGTGGCCAGGCCCAGCGCGCACGGGCACGCGATGATGAGCACCGCGACGGCGGCGGTGAAGGCGGTAGCCGCGCTGCCACCGGCGACCAGCCAGGCCAGCAGGGTCAGCACCGACAGGCCGATGACGATCGGCACGAAGATCGCCGAGACCCGGTCGGCCAGCCGCTGCACCTCGGCCTTCCCGCTCTGGGCAGCGGCGACCAGCCTGGCGATCTGGGCCAGTTGGGTGTCAGAGCCCACCCGGCTGGCACGGACCACCAGCCGGCCGCCGGAGTTCACCGTCGCGCCGACCACGGCGTCTCCTACGGCGACCTCGACCGGTACCGATTCCCCTGTCAGCATCGAGGCATCCACCGCCGAGCTGCCTTCGACGACGACGCCGTCGGTGGCGATCTTCTCACCGGGCCGCACCACGAACACGTCCCCGGCCGCCAGCCGGTCGATCGGGATGCGCTGTTCCAGCCCGGTGTCGGCCCGCAGCACCGCGACGTCCTTGGCTCCGAGATCCAGCAGCGCTCGCAACGCCGCACCGGACTGCTTCCTGGCCCGTGCCTCGAAGTACCGCCCGGCGAGCAGGAACACGGTGACCACCGAGGCGACCTCGAGATAGAGGGCGTCGGCGCCGCCGCGAGCCGGCAGCAGGGTGAACTCCATGCGCATTCCGGTGTGGCCGGCATCGCCGAGCAACAGCGCCCACACCGACCAGAGGAAGGCCGCGCTGACGCCGAGTGAGATCAGGGTGTCCATGGTGGCTGCCCGGTGCCGCGCGTTGACCAGCGCGGCTCGGTGGAACGGCCAGGCGCCCCACACCACGACCGGGGTGGCCAGCGCCAGCGCGACCCATTGCCAGTTCGGGAACTGCAGGAACGGCAGCATGGACAGTGCGAGCACCGGAACGGCCAGCACCGCGGAGCTCAGCAGCCGGCGGCGCAGCCGGCCGGTGCCCTCGTCCGGGCTTGCCCCGTCAGCAGAGTCCTGGACCGGCCGCGGCGGTGTCGCCGTGTAGCCGGTGGCCTCGACGGTGGCGATCAGGTCGGCCTCGCTGAGGCTGTCGGGAATGCGGACGCTGGCGGTCTCGGTGGCGTAGTTGACGCTGGCCGTGACACCGACCAACTTGTTCAACTTCTTCTCGACCCGCGCGGCGCACGAGGCACACGTCATCCCGCCGATGCGCAGGTCGACCGCGCGGTCGGTTGCGGCCGGGGATGGTGCGGTGGTCACCGAGTTGGCTCCTAGCTGGCGGTGGCGGAAGGCGGAACGGCAGCGGTCAGGCTTCGGCCAGGCGGTAATCCCCGGCCTCGTCGAGAGCGGCCCTCACCTGCTCCGGCCGAAGCGGGTGCGCGCTGGTCACGGTGACCGCGGAGGCACCGCCCGCGTCGAGGTCCACGGCGACGTCGGCAACCCCGTCGATCGTCTTGAGTTCACTGCTGACCGCGTTGACGCAGTGGCCGCAGGTCATGCCGATCACGAGGTAGGTCGAGCTCGTCACGGTCGTCTCCTTCATCACTCGTTACATCTGCCGGCGCTGTTTCGGCCGGGATCAGGAACGCACCAGCCGGGCAATGGCGGCCGAGGCTTCCTTGACCTTGTCCTCGGCGTCCTGGCCGCCGGCCTGGATGGCCCCGGCGACGCAGTGGCCCAGGTGCTCCTCCAGGAGCGACAGCGCGACCGCCTCGAGGGCTTTGGTCGCGGCCGAAACCTGGGTGAGCACGTCGATGCAGTA
>DASZEI010000163.1:0-15415 GCA_035940975.1 Jatrophihabitans sp.
CGATGTTGTAGGCCTGCCGGGTCGCCTCGATATTCCTGCCGATGTACGGGACTTCCTTGTCGCTGGCGTTCGGCTTCACCGTCACCTGCTGCACGATCGCCGGGTAGATCCCGTTGATGCCGATCGAGAGGACCAGCAGCACCACGAAGGAGATGATCGGGATCTGGGCGCTCTTGAGCCACAGGCTGGCCAGCACCGCCAGCGCGATGAGCACCGCCACCCAGAACAGGATCGTCTTGGCCGGCAGCGAGGCATTGACGTCGGTATAGGAGGCGCCGGTCACCTTGCCCCGGCCGGAGAACACCAGGCCGTAACGGTCCAGCCAGTAGGCGCAGGCCTTGAGCACGATGAAGAAGAACACCAGCAGGGTGACGTGCCGGCGGGCCGAGATGGTGAGCTTCGGCCCCGGCGTGGCGATCCGGAAGGCACCGAACACGTAGTGCACGGCCAGGCTCAGCAGCAGCGAGAACACCACCGCGTTGAAGGCCAGGCCCAGCAGCAACCGGTAGGCGGGGTAGTCCCAGGCGAAGAAGGAGATGTCGCGGTGGAACTGCGGATCTTGGATGCCGAACGACTGGCCGTTACGCCACAGCTGCCAGGTCTTCCAGTTGCCCTGGGCCGACATGCCGGCGGCCAGGAAGATCAGCACCACCAGCGCGCCGAAGATCAACCGCTTCCGCGGTTCCAGAGCCACCCGGTAACGCTCCAGGTTCTCCTGCTCCTGCGAGATCGGCCGGAACGGCGGGCGCATCCGGTAGGCCAGGAACACGTTCGCCCCGATGATCGCGGCCAGCGCGAGGCCCACGGTCAGGAACAGCACGATCCGGGTCACCAGGATGGTGCTGAACACGCTGCGGTAGCCGACCTCGCCGAACCACAGCCAGTTCGTGTACACCCGCACCAGCGAGCCGAGGACGGACAGCAGCACGAAGAGGGAGACCAGCACCCCGATCACGATCTTGCCGCGCCGCGACACCCGGATGCTCGGCATATCAGGCCGCATGGCCACGACGCTCTCCTCACCGCGCGTCCAACCGCCCCGGCTGCCTAGCCGGTACGCCTGGAACTCTCTCGATCTTGTCCTTCACCAGCAACGTACCGAGCCGGGTAGGGGTTCCGGCCCGGATGGCACGATCTAGTCATGCCTGATGACCTGGTCGTGCCTGACGACCACTCCGCAGCCGGCCCCGCCCAACCCCTCCTGCTCGAAGCCATCGCGGCCGAGATCGAAGCCTACGTCGGCCAGGCGGGCTGGGACCTGGCTCCGGCCTTGTTCGCCCTGGTGCCGACCCGGCTGCTGGCAGCCGATCCGGCGGCCGCGAACCTCCTGGGCGGCACCGCGGCCGGGGATCCGGCCGGGATCCCGGCCGACTCGCTGACGCCGGTGGCCCAGGAGGAGTTGCCCGACGGGCCGCTGGACGAGGTGCTGGCCCAGATCGGCTGGCCCGACGAGGTGCTCGGCTGCGCCCTCAGCCAGGAGATCGTCCTGCTGCCACCGTCTGCCGAGCCTGATCTGGACGACCTGGCGGTCGAGTCGGCGGCCGCCGCGGCGCTGGAACACCCGGATCGCCGAGAAGCCCGGCTGGTGGTGGCGGTGCTGCGCGACGGCCGGTCGGCAAGCATCCTGCGGCTGCGGGGCACCGCCGACACCGCCGACGACCTGCTGACCGGGCCGGAACTGGCTCCCAACCTGGTCGCCGCGCTGAGCGCCACCTTGGCCGACTGAGCCTGGCTGCCCGTCGAGCCGACTGTGCCGGCGGGTGCCTCGAGCGCCTGTTAACAGTGCGGCACCGCGGCGCCGCTGGCCTGGGCGTCCAGGCTGGCGATCGCGTCGTGCAGGGTCGTCACCTTGATGACCTCGAGCCCGGACGGGATGTTGCCCCGGACGTCGATGCAGTTGCCCGCCGGCGCCAGGAACAGCGTGGCGCCGGCCCGCCGGGCCGCGATCATCTTCAGCGCGATGCCGCCGATCGGGCCCACCTTGCCCGACGACGGCTCGATGGTGCCGGTGCCGGCGATGAACCTGCCCCGGGTCAGGTCGTGGGTGCTGATCTTGTCGAGGATGCCCAGTGAGAACATCAGGCCGGCCGACGGACCGCCGATCCCGGTCAGGCTGAGCGTCACCTGGAACGGCGGCAGGCAGCCCTGGACGATGGTGATGCCGATCCGGGGCGTGCTGCTTCCGGTGGCCGGCGCCTGCAGCAGCAAGCTGACCTCGACCTGCTTGCCGGCGCGCTGGATCACCGCCGGCAACCGGTCACCGGCGCGGTGCGCGGCCAGGATCTTGCGCAACGCCGCGTCGTCGGTGATGCGGGTGCCGGTCACCGAGACGAACTGGTCGCCGCCCTTGAGCACGCCCGCGTTCGGCGAGTCGGCCGACACCGAGTTCACTCCCAGCCCCTTCGGATAACCCAGCTCGCAGGCGGCCGCCTCGACGGCGTTCTGCTGGGACACCAGGAAGTCCTGGGAGTTCTGCTCGTCCTGCTGTTGCTGCGAGGTTCCCGGCGGGTACAGGCTGTCGTGCGGCACCACCACCTCGTCATGCCGCAGCCAGCCGCGCACCGCGCCCAGGATGGTGGTGTTCTGGGTGTCGGCGGACACGGTCATCAGGTTCAGGTGCCCGGACGTCGGGGTCACCGGGTGCCCGCTGATGGCGATGATGTCCTTGCCGTCGTCCTTGCCCAGGGTGTTGAAGGTCGGCCCGGGGCTCTCCACCAGGTAGGGAACGCGCATTCCGAAGCTCAGGATGCCCAGCACCAGGCACAGGACAGCGCCGACGATGAGGGTGCGCAACTGACGGGACATTGCGATCAGAGTAGTCGCCGGGTGCCGGTGCGGCCTCCGGTCGGTGCGGGACCCGCTGCGCGATTTGTCACCAGTGCCTGGGCGCGGACGTCAATCGGTGGGCGTCAATCGGTGGGACGTCAATCGGTGACCGGGTGCTGGGTGGCCAGCACCTGGGTGTGGCTCCCGGGGGCTGTTTCGGTGTGGAGTGCTGTTTCGGTGTGGAGTGCTACTGCTTCGGTGTGAGGTACCGCGCTGGTGTGGAGTGCCGCTCCGGCCGGCGGTTGCTGCGCGAGCGCGCGCAACAGCGCCTGATGCTCGGAAACCGCATCCGCGCGGCGGAACCGGTGACCGGTCTCGCTCGGGTTCCGCCACCAGATCACGACTGCGCCGAGCAAGGTGCTGGCCACCGGAGCCAGCAACCACCACACCCATGCCATGCCACGCACGTTAGGCGGCTGGATCGATGTGTCTGCGGACGCGCGCCGGGACACTGTCCGTTCTTGCTTCGGACCAGGCGCTTGTGCTGTCCGTTCGCTGACGGCGGAGTTCGGCGGGCACCGGCGCTGCGCATCGGTCGTTGGGAGATAACGTGACGGGTATGAGCGACTTCGGTTTCGGATTCGGGCAGTTCGGCCAGAACGAGCCAGGCCGAGATCCAGATGACATCGCGGGCAAGATCCCGTTGTTCGCGGAGTTGCAACGCCTGCTGTCCAGTTCGGGCGGCCCGGTGAACTGGGATCTGGCCCGGCAGCTGGCGATTTCGAGCCTGGCCGGCCAGCACCGCAGGATGGGCCCGGCTGACCAGGCTGCCGTCGCCGATGCCCTGCGGCTGGCCGACGTGTGGCTGGACGGCGTCACCGACCTGCCCTCGGGCATTACCACCACCGAAGCGTGGAGCCAGATCGACTGGGTGGAAAAGACCATCGGGACCTGGGCAGCGCTGTGCGATCCGGTCGCCAGCAGGGTGGTGTCGGCGATGTCGGGCGCGATCCCGCCAGAGGTGGCCGCCCAGGCCGGCCCGATGGCGCCGATGATGGCCCAGCTCGGCGGCATGATGTTCGGCGCGCAGCTCGGCCAGGGCATCGCGGCGCTGGCTGATGAGGTCGTCTCGGCAACCGAGGTCGGCCTGCCGCTCGGCCCGGCCGGAACCGGCGCGCTGGTGCTGGCCAACCTCGACGCGCTGGCCGAGGGGCTCGAGCGCCCGGTCGCCGATGTCAGGCTCTTCATGGCACTGCGCGAGGCGGCGCATCACCGGTTGTTCAGTCACGTGCCGTGGCTGCGGCAACAGCTGATCGAAGCGGTGGATGCCTACGGTCGCGGTATCTCCATCGATCCCGAGGCGATCGCGGCGGCGCTCAACGACATCGACCCGGGCAATCCGGAGTCGATGCAGAACGCGCTGACCGGCGGCCTGTTCGAACCGCAGAACACCGACGCCCAGAACGCCGCGTTGCGCCGGCTGGAAACGTTGCTGGCCCTGATCGAGGGCTGGGTCGATGCCGTGGTCAGCCAGGCGACCGGTGACCGGATGCCCGGCGGCCAGGCGCTCACCGAGGCGATCCGGCGCCGGCGCGCCTCGGGTGGGCCTGCCGAGCAGACCTTCGCGACTCTGGTCGGCCTGGAGCTTCGCCCGCGACGGTTGCGCGATGCCGCCGCGTTGTGGGCGGCGATGTACCAGCTGCACGGGACCTCGACCCGCGACGGGCTGTGGAACCACCCGGACCTGCTTCCCAGCGCCGAGGATCTCGATGACCCGATGCGCTTCGCGGCTGAGCACGGTGCCACTCACGACCTGCAGATGCCCGAGCTGGACGACCCGGAGCTGACCAGCTTCAAGCCGGCCGGCGAGCAAGCCGAGGACATCGCCGGCACGCCGCTGGGCGAGGCAGGCGCGCCGGCTCAGACCGGCACGCCGTCGGCTCAGGCGGTCACGCCGCCGGCTCAGGCGGGCACGCCGTCACCGGCCGGCACGGATGCCAACCCGTCCGGTACGGACGCCGCCCCGTCTGGCACCCCCCAGGCCAGCCCGCCCGACGGGCCGGACGGGCCGCAGTCCAAACCGGGCGAGTCGCAGGCCGACAGCTCTGGCAGCTGAGCTGCCACCGCCACTCCCTCCAGGAAGCCGCGCGCCCGTTCGGTGCGCGGATAGCGCTCAGCCCAGGCCCAGAAGGCCCGATCGTGGCCAGGTTCGAGCAGGTGGCTCAGCTCGTGCACCAGGACGTAATCGATGACCCAGGACGGCATCGACTGCAGCCGGTGTGAGAGCCGGATGGTGCGATCGGTGGGGGTGCACGAGCCCCAGCGATGGTGCATGTTGGTGACCCAGCGGACGCTGACCGGCTGAGCACGGCCGTCCAGGTAGGAGCCGGACAGCTGACGGGCTCGGCTGAGCAACTGACTGTCACCTGCGCGGGTCCCGGTGCCGGCCACCCTTGCCTCCCGGCGGGTCACCCGCTCGACCATCTCGGTGATGAGGCGCTGCTCCTCGGCTTTGCTGGTGCGGGCGGGCATCAGGATGATGATCTTGTCGCCCTCCCGGTATGCGGACACGGTGCGGCGGCGGCGTGCGCTTCGCCGGATCTCGATCGGTGGCGGTGGATCGACCATGCCCGTCACCTTAGGCCGCGGCGGTGACAGGAACTGGTGATGACGGGGCCGATTGTGGAGAAAGGGCGATCGTGGGGGAAGCGGGCTGGTCGGTTTCTCACTCTTAGTGCCGACTTGGCAGAGGTTATCCACAGCTTGTCAACGAAGGCTTCGGCGCGTCGTCCAGAGGTTATCCACAGCCTGCTCCACAAGTGTGGACATAGGGTTGAGAGTTTGCGAGCGGCTGTGGATATCCTGCATCGCTGTCGGCGTCGTATGTCAACGTCCTCGCCATGACTCCGCTGCACCGCCCACCCGCCACCGACCGACCGTCAGCTGGCAGTCCACCGGCCTGCCAGCCGCCCGGGCGGCGGCTGAACCGGTCGACCATCGTGCTGTGGCGCTCGCGCCGGGTCGTGCAACTCGAACTCGGAAGTCGCCGGATCGTCGTCGAGGATGTCGGGCCCGAGCAGCTCTCGGCGCTGCTGTGGCGTCCAGCCGGCAGCCCGCCCACTCGATCGCCGGCCACCGCACCGGGTGGACTGCCCGAACTCACCGCGGCGCTGGAGAAAGCCGGGTTCCTGACGAATGCGGCCTGCCAGCGATCCGAACCGCCATCCCTGCCGGCCCGGCTGACGGCGGAGCTGGGGGTGCTGAGGGCCCAGTTCGGAGACGGCGCGGTGGCGGTGCTGCAGGCGCGCCGCGCAGCCACCGTCGCGGTGCACGGCACCTCCAGGGTGGCGACATCGGTGGCCGCCACCTTCGCCGCTGCCGGAGTCGGCTGGGTGCAGCTGGTGGACGGTGGCGAGGTGTCGGCCGCCGACGCCTGTCCGGGTGGCGTTACGCCCGCCGATGAGGGTCGCAGGTTCGCTGTGGCAGCAGAGGAGGCGGTACGCCGGTACGGGCCCGACATCGACACTGGTCCGATACCGGCCGAGCGCGCCACCGACCTGGTGGTGCTCACCGACCCGGCGCCGCTGGACCCCTTGCTGCACTCGGCCCTGCACCAGGACCGGGTGTCGCACCTGCCGGCCAGCGTGGACGGTCAGCGGGCGGTCGTCGGGCCGCTGGTGCTGCCCGGGCAGACCAGCTGCCTGCGGTGCGCTGACCTGCACCGGACCGATCGCGATCCGGCCTGGCCGGCGCTGGCCGTTCAGCTCGGCGCCAGGCCACGCCGCCGGATCAGCTCCGACGTCGCGTTGTGCCTGGCGACGGTCGGCGTGGCGGTCGGTCAGGCTCTGGCCTACCTGGACCGGCAGCGGCCGGCAACGGTCGGGGCCAGCCTGGAATGGCAGCTGCCGGACTGGCGGCTGCGGCGCCGGAGCTGGCCTGCTCATTACGGTTGTGACTGCGGAGCCGCAACGGCAAAGCCGCCAGACGCGACGGACACGGCAGAATAGAAGCCGTGACCGATATCCCGCAGCGTGGCGTGGCCCGAACAGCCCGGCTGGCCAGCTTGCCCCTTGGTGTCGCCGGACGGGCGACCGTTGGCTTCGGCAGACGCTTGACCGGGCAGTCGTCAGAAGACATTCAGACCGACTTGGCCCAGCGCACGGCCGAGCAGCTGTTCTCGGTGCTGGGACAGCTCAAGGGCGGCGCGATGAAGTTCGGTCAGGCGTTGTCGGTCTTCGAGGCGGCCCTGCCCGAGGCATCCGCGGCGCCCTACCGTGAGGCGCTCACCCGGTTGCAGGAGGCCGCTCCCCCGATGGCGCCGGCGACCATGCACCGGGTGCTCGACGAGCAGTTCGGCACGTCCTGGCGCTCGCGCTTCAGCTCCTTCGATGACCTGCCGGCGGCGGCCGCCTCGATCGGCCAGGTGCACCGTGCCGTCTGGGCGGACGGGCGCGAGGTTGCGGTCAAGATCCAGTACCCGGGCGCCGGGCCGGCGTTGATGGCCGACTTCAACCAGCTGTCCCGGTTCGCCAAGGTCTTCGGCATGATCTCCCCCGGCCTGGACGTCAAGCCGTTGCTGGCGGAGCTGAAGGCCCGGGTCAGCGAGGAACTCGACTACACCCTGGAGGCCGGTGCCCAGCGCCAATTCGTCGCGGCCTATGAGGGTGATCCGGACATCGTCGCGCCCCGGGTGGTGGCCAGCGCACCCAAGGTCGTGGTCAGCGAGTGGCTGGAGGGCACCCCGCTGTCGAAGATCATCGCAAGCGGGAGCCAGGAGCAACGGGACCGGGCCGGCCGGCTGCTGGCGCTGCTGCACTTCTCGGCACCGCAGCGCAGCCAGCTGCTGCACGCCGACCCGCACCCCGGCAACTTCAGGCTGCTGGAGGACGGCAGGATCGGGGTGCTGGACTTCGGCGCCATGGCAAGGCTGCCGAACGGCACCCCTGAGCCGCTCGGCCGGATCACCCGGCTGGTGCTCGAGGGGGACACCGAGGCGGTGATGAGCGCGATGCTCGCCGAGCGGTTCATCCGGCCGGGCTTGAGCATCGACGCCGACAAGGTGATGGATTACCTGCGCCCGATCCTGGAGCCGCTGGCCCAGCCGGAGTTCACCTTCACCCGGGACTGGATGCGCGAGCAGGCGCAACGGATCGGCGATCCACGCAACGAGGCCGCCCGGGTCGGCCGGATGCTCAACCTGCCGCCGGAGTACCTGCTGTTGCACCGGGTGACCCTTGGCTCGATCGGGGTGTTGTGCCAGCTCGGGGCTCGGGCACCGTATCGCCAGATCGCGGAAGCCTGGCAGCCCGGCTTCGCCAGGTAGCCGCTCGCTCGAGCGCCGGCTACCACCACTCCGGTTCGAGCTTGGCTTCCATCGCCCGGACGTTGTCGCGGACGCAGCCGGGACAGGTCCAGCTGCGCCGGTCGCCGTCGGTGTCCAGTGCCCAGGTCAGCGTCGGATCCGGCTCGGTCGCGTCCGGGATCCGTCCGCAGACCTGACAGGTCAGCGAGGGTTCAGTCACGCCCTCATTCCAGCGCGCCGTGGCCGGGGTGCCAAGCCACCACACCGCGACCGCCGGAGAATCGCTGAGGCGTCGCGGTGCGGCGCTTTGGCGAGACTCCGGCGGCCGACAACTGGTGTAACGCTGCTGACCAGCTAGCCGACCAGCTGGTACTCGGCCTCCAGCTGCTCGGTCAACCGGCGCTCGGAGCGGGCCGCCCGGCCTGCGGAGTATGCCGCCAACCGGTGCCAGCGCCGTGCCTGGACGAGCTGCTGGGTCAGCCGGTGCTGGGCTGCGAGCACCGTCTGCTCCTGCGTTCGTTCTCGGGCAAGTGCTTCATACATCGTGTACATCTGGGTAACTCCTTGGCTCGTAGTCTGCGTTATCGATGGATCCGTCGCGCGGGGCAGCGGGCGATCCCCTAGAACCGTCCGGTTCGACTGGCCGGTCCCCGGCCAGGCGTCCCGATCCGACTCAGGCAGCGACCTCGCTCTTGCGTGGCCGGCCGCGTGGCCGCTTGCGGGCGATCACGCTTCCCTGGTTGAAGATCTCGCCGCCCCAGACGCCCCACGGCTCCCGGCGATCGAGCGCGCCGGCCAGGCAACCGGCACGGACCGGGCACTGCGCGCACAGTGCCTTGGCCTGCTCCAGTTCCGCCGGCGACTCGGCGAACCAGAGGTCGGCATCGAGGGACCGGCAGGGCAGGTCCTCGATGTCGGCGCCGAAGGCCGGGTCGACCGTGACAGCCAATGGCTCACAGATCGAGATAGCAGCCGGCTGTTCGGCTACAACCCACGGTTGCGTCTGCGGCTCGGTCAGAGGGGCAGTGGCAAACACGTCGGGTCACCTCCTACTTCGTTGTAGATAGTCGATTGCTTATTCAGTTGTGTGGTGGGCGGCTGCTGCATGTGATGCCCCGAGCCCTGTGCGTTGGCGGAAATAACAAAGGCCGCGGTTCCCGGTCAGGGAATCCGCGGCCTCGAAAGGTTCGCTCTGCCAATATCAAAGCGGAATCTTTCGAGGTCGGTATGCCTGACCGAAGACCTTCGTCATCTCGGTGCCGGTGATGTCGTGATTGCGCACTGCCGAAACAGCGACCAGTCCCGTCGGAGCAGCACCGAAGGCAGCCGGGATCTTCTCGGCTGCGCAGAACTGCGGGTACGTAGTAGACATCTTCGGCACCTCCTTGCGACTCTCGGCGGGCTACCGGCAGGCAGCGACGGCTGTGATGCGGGGTTGTGTACGCGAGGCTATCGGAGCGAGTTAGATCCGCACAAACCATTTTCGCGAACCCGCCGAATTTTTTTTCACAGCCGCCTTCTTCGCCCCGCCTTCTTCAGGCCGCTCGGTCCACCTCGCCTCAGCCCACCCCGGCTCGGTCCACCTCGGCTCGGTCCACTCTCCTCAGCCCACCCCGCCTCAGCCCACCCCGGCTCGGTCCACCTCGGCTCGGTCCGCCTCGGCCCACCTCTGTTCAGTCCACCTCAACCGGGTCCGGATCCTCGCCGGCCAGCACCGCCAGCACCACGTCGGCATAGCGCTGCAGCTTGGTGGGCCCTACCCCGGGCACCTGCGCCAGTTCCGCCTTGGTCGCCGGCGCCCGATCGGCGATGGCAACTAGGGTGGCATCGGAGAACACCACGAAGGCCGGCACGGACTGCGCGTCAGCCTGCTTCTTGCGCCAGGCCCGCAGCCGCCCGAACGTGGCGGCGTCCTCGGCCGGCACCGCCGTTCTGGATCGCTTGCCGGAGCCCGCAGAGCCACTCGTGCGTCCCCCGGAACGCTCGGCCGGCCGCAAGCCGTCGAGGAACCTGCTGGGGCGACGTCGCCTGGCCTGCCCGCGATGCCGGGCCAGCGCCCAGGACAGCATCAGCCGTTGCCTGGCGCGGGTGATGCCCACGTAGAACAGCCGGCGCTCCTCGGCCAGTTGCTCAGGAGTGCTGGCGTGCTGGATCGGCAGCGTCTGATCGGTCAACCCGACCAGGAACACCGCGTCCCACTCCAGGCCCTTGGCCGAATGCAGCGAGGCAAGGGTGACGCCCTGGACCGTGGGAGCGTGCTGGGAAGCGGCGCGCTGCTCGAGGTCGGCGTTGAACTCGTCGAGCCGGGCGGTGGGAAGCTCGGCGCTGAACTGCTCTGCCAGGTTCACCAGCGCGGCGAGGGATTCCCACCGTTCCCGGGCGGCGCCGCCCGGCGGCGGGTGCTCGGCATTCCAGCCGAGGGAACTGAGCACCTCGGACACCGACTCGGGCAGCGAGACGCTGCCGTCATCGGCCCGGGCCGCCCCGCGCAGCAACACCAGCGCCTGGCGCACCTCGGCCCGGTCGAAGAACTTCTCACCGCCGCGCAGCAGGTATGGAATGCCGGCCTCGGTGAGGGCCTGCTCGTACACCTCGGACTGGGCGTTGATCCGGAACAGCACCGCGATCTCCGAGGCCGGCATGCCGCCCGCTATCAGGCGCTTGGCCGCCTCGGCCACCGACTCGGCTTCGGCGACCTCGTCGTCGTGCTCGGTGAAGCTGGGCTGCGGGCCGTCCGGACGCTGACCGATCAGCCGCAGGTGCGCCGCCTGGCCCTCGGGTGCCCCGCTGATCAGCCGGTTCGCGAGCTCGACGATCTGCGGGGTGGAGCGGTAGTCGCGTTCCAACCGCACCACCGTGGCCCTCGGATAGCGCTCGGCGAAGTCGAGCAGGTAGGACGGTCGGGCGCCGGCGAAGGAGTAGATCGTCTGGTTGGCATCCCCCACCACGCAGACGTCGTCGCGGCCACCGAGCCAGGCGTCGAGCAGCCGCTGCTGGATCGGTGAGACGTCCTGGTACTCATCGATCACGAAGTAGCGGTACCGGATGCGGATCGCCCGTGCCACCTCGGGAATCTCCTCCAGCGCGCCGGCCATGATCAGCAGCAGGTCGGAGAAGTCGATCTCGTTGTTGAGGCGCTTGGCCTCCTCGTAGCCGGCATAGACCTCGGCCACCCGGGCGGGGGTCAGCGAGATGCCCCGGTTGGCCTTCGCGGCGGCGCTCGGGTAGTCCTGCGGAGCGATCAGCGAGGACTTGGCCCAGTCGATCTCACCGGCCAGGTCGCGCAGTTCGGCCTTGTCGGTACGCAGCCGCAGCCGGTTGGCGGCCTGGGACACCCAGCGGATCGGGTTGCTGGCCACCTCGGGCATCGGGCCGCCCAGCACCTGCGGCGCGAAGTAGCTGAGCTGGCGCAAGGCGGCCGAGTGGAAGGTGCGGGCCTGCACGCCGCCGGCGCCCAGACCGCGCAGCCTGGTGCGCAACTCACCCGCCGCCCGGGCGGTGAAGGTGACCGCCAGGACCGCGTCGGGCGGCACGGCTCCCACCGCCACCGCGTAGGCGATCCGGTGGGTGATCGCGCGAGTCTTGCCGGTTCCGGCGCCGGCCAGGATGCAGACCGGGCCGCGGACCGCCTCGGCGGCCGCGCGCTGCTCGGGGTCGAGGCCGGCCAGCACCCGCTCGGCCGTGGAGCCGGCTGGATGACCAACCCCCGGCTCAGTGGCGGAGTAGGAGGTGGAGCTGGCGACGGTCACTCCTGCATCCTGCCAAGTGGGACCGACAGTTCTCCTGACGGGGCCGGGGTTGTGCACAGGCCCGCAGGCTGTGCGCGACAGCAGGCTGTGCGCGACAGCAGGCTGTGCGCCGAGCAGCGAGCTGTGCGCAGGGGTCAGCAGGCTGTGCGCGGGAACATCTGCGACCATCGCGGCGGTTGAGGTTGAGACACACCGGCTCAGAGCTGCGAAGGGTTCTTGATGACTGCCTCTCTCACCATGTACACCACCCCGTGGTGCGGTTACTGCGTCCGGCTCAAGCAGGGCCTGGTGCGAGCCGGGGTCGACTTCACCGAGGTGGACATCGAGCAGGACGACAGCGCCGCCGAGCGGGTCATGCAGGTCAACGGGGGCAACCAGACGGTTCCGACCCTGGAGTTCTCCGACGGCTCGGCGCTGACCAACCCGAGCGTGCGGCAGGTGCAGGAGAAGCTCGCCGCGCTGGTCTGAGGTGAGGCGCTACGCCGCGATCACCCCGCAGTCGCTGGCCCGGCACCTGATCGACCTGCTCGTCCAGCGGCACATCGGCAACCACCCGCTGCGCGTCGCCCTGGACGCGCCCGGCTGGATCGAGCTGGAACCGCTCGTCGAGGCGGTGCGCGCCGGATTGGCGGTGCTGGGGCGTCCGGTCGGCGTCGTGCGGACCCGGGACTTCTACCGGGACGCCTCGCTGCGATTCGAGCACGGCAAGACCGACGTCGAATCCTTCTACACCGGTTGGCTGGATCTGGCCGCCCTGCAGCGTGAGGTGCTCAGCCCGCTGGCCGCTGCCGAGGACCCCCGCTACCTGCCCGC
Source organism: Jatrophihabitans sp. (assembly GCA_035940975.1). Lineage (GTDB taxonomy): Bacteria > Actinomycetota > Actinomycetes > Mycobacteriales > Jatrophihabitantaceae > Jatrophihabitans_A. The sequence continues at coordinate 12,631 of DASZEI010000163.1, forward strand.
GTTGCGCGACCCGGCGACCAACCGGACCATCCGAGCCCGGCCGGTACCGCTGCCCGCGCGCGGCGTGCTGCTGGTGTCCGGCGAGCTGCTGCTCGGCGCCGGGCTGAGCTTCGATGTGGCCGTCCACCTCGCGGTGAGCCGGTCGGCCCGCAAGCGGCTGGTTCCCGATGAGCTGCGCTGGACGCTGCCGGCCTTCGACCGTTACGACATCGACGTCGATCCGGTGGGGCTGGCCGACGTGGTGATCCGCTACGACGACCCGAACCATCCCGCCATCTCGGTGCTCTGACATTCCGGTGCTCTGGCAGAGCCGCGACGCTGTTGCCGGCCGCGGGAACTCTCAGTCGGTGGCGAGCAACCAGGCGTTGATCAGCTGCCTGGCGATCGACATGGTGCCGGGCAGCCCGCGCAGCGACGGCAGTGTCGCGTCGACCTCGGGCACCGGCTCGCTGCCCCAGTCGGTGGCGCGCCGGACCTCCTCGCGGGTGTACCAGCCGGCCTCGACGATCTCGTCGTCGTCGATCACCAGCTCCGGCTCACCGGCCACCCGCGCGGTATAACCGAGCATCAACGAGGCGGGGAACGGGTGCGGCTGGCTTGCCACGTAGGCGACGTCGCACACCTCGATGCCGACTTCCTCGCGGACCTCGCGGGCAATCGCGGCCTCGGCGGACTCGCCCGCCTCGACGAATCCGGCGAGCACCGACATCCGTCCGGCCGGCCACTGCGGCCCCCGGGCCAGCACGCACCGGCCGGCGCCGTCGTGCACCAGCACGATCACCGCGGGATCGGTGCGCGGAAAGTGCTCGGACAGGTCCAGCGGGCAGGTCCGGCTCCAGCCGGCTTTGCTCACCCCGGTCGCCGCGCCGCAGCGTGGGCAGTGCCCGTGCGTCTGGTGCCAGGCCTGCAACGCCACCGCGGTGGTCAGCAGCCCGACGTCCAGATCGGTCAGCTCGGTGGCCAGTTCGCGCAGTCCCCGCCAGTCCGGTCCGGCCACCTCTGCCGCGGCACGGTTCGAGGTGGCGATGTCCGCGGTCGCGAGGTCCACGGTGGCGATGTCCGAGGTGGCGATGTCCGCGGTCGCGAGCACCGCCAGGTACAGCACTCCACCGGCGGTGCCCAGCAGCACCCGGACGCCGTCGATCCCGGCCTCGGACGGCGCCACGAACCGCAACTCCCGGCCGCCGGGCTGGACCGGGGCGGTCCCGGACCGCGAGATCAGCAGCACCCGGCTGCTCGGATCGTCCCAGGCGGCCGACAGCCAGTCCTGGTCGGTGCGGCGGTGGGCGATCCGGTCGTGCGCCGAGCGTGCCAGGATCGGCACGTCCGGCACCGCCCACGGATCGCGCGGCGGCCGGTCAACGGTCAAGGACTACTCGACCTCCACGACGGTGGCCAGCGGCGCGGTGATCGTACCGGCGTCCCCGACCGCGACCCCGACCAGCTGGCGCGGGGCCAGGAACTCCGCGGCCACCTCAGCCACCTCGGCCACCGTCACGCCGGCCAGCCTGGCCGAGTGGCTGGCCAACCACTCCAGCTCGATGCCGATGCCGAGCAGCATGGCCGCGGTCGAGGCCAGCCCGGCCTGGGTGGCGGTCGACAGCGCCAGCGTCCCGATGGCGTACTGGCGTACCGATTCCAGCTCGGTTTCGGTGACCGGCGTCAGGGCCATCCGGCCCAGCTCGTAGAACGTCTCCAGCAGGGCCGGCGCGCTGACCTCGGTGGCGACGTCGGCGCTGACGGTGAACGAGGTGCGCAGCACCGCGTGGTCCAGCGCGCTGCGCGGCGAGTAGGAGTAGCCCCTGCGCTCGCGGATGTTCTCCACCCACCGGGATGAGAAGTAACCGCCGAAGATCAGGTTCGCCAGCAGCAGCGCCGGGTACCGCTCGTCCTGGCGTCCCAGGCCGCGACCCCCGAACCGGAAGGCGGTCTGCACCGATCCCGGGCGGTCCACGATCAGCAGCGGGCGCTCGGTGATCGGGGGCAGCGGCTGCGGCTGCACGGCCGGCGCGGCACCGGTCCAGCCGGCCAGGGCCGACTCGGCGGCGGCCAGCGCACGAGCCGGGGCGATGTCGCCGACGATGACCAGCAGGGCGCCGTCGGGACGTACCAGGCTCGCGTGCAGGCGGCGCAGCTGCGCGGCGGTGGTGGCGGCGACGTCCTGCTCGGCCGGCAACGTCCGGCCGTACGGGTGCCCGGGCGACATCCGCTCGGCCAGCGCCTCGCCGGCGATCACGCCGGCCTGCGAGCGTGACATGGTGATCCGTTCCAGCAGCCGGCCGCGCTCACCGCTGACCTCGGCACCGGGATAGCTGGCCGAGGTCAGGATCTCGGCGTAGAGCGCGAGCAGCGAGGGCAGACCGGAGGCGATCGCCGAAGCCGACAGCAGCAGCCGGTCCGAGTCCCGGCCGACCGACAGTTCCGCGCCGAGCTCGCCCAGCGCGACGGCCAGCGATGCCCGGTCGTGCTCGGCGGTGCCGGTGCGAATGGTGCCCGCCAGCAGCGACGACCGGGCCAGGTGGGTGGGCTTGGCGGAGAAGAACGGGATCCGTAGCCGGACCTCGACCATCGGCACGGTGGGACGGCGGATCGCCACCACCCGCAGGCCGGATTCCAGCACTCGCTCGGAGTAGCCGAGCTTCTTCGGCTTGGCGGGCTTCGTCAGTCCCGGGACCTGCAACGACGGGCTCACGCGGCGGCTCCCGGGACGAGTTCGAGGACGGCTCGGCTGGTCGGCACCAGGGCGGCCGCGACGGTGCGGATGTCCTCGTCGGTGATCTCCTTG
>DASZEI010000164.1:0-5821 GCA_035940975.1 Jatrophihabitans sp.
GTCAAGTAACGTGCAGAATTAGCCGCAGGCACCGTGTGGGCTAGCATCGTGGCGATCAAGGTCAGCAGTTTGCCGACAGGAGATATTGAGGCCAAACCTTCGTTCTCGAGAAATGTTTGTACACTTCCGTCCGCAGCCTCGAATTGGATCGAATAGCTTACAAGATTCCAACCCTTCCATTCAAGTTCGGATCTCAGGTCGATTTGCACAAGGTGATTAATGTCAGTCAAGTAACCAGACATCTCTGAGCGTAGTTGGCAGGTTAGGCGCACAGAATCGCTACCTGACGTATACATTGAATGCGCCCAGTCGACTGCTACTTTCATCGTGTTGCGCGAGAATCTAGGGGCTAAATGAAAGGAACGAGGAGCGAGGGTTAGTACCAAACGGGTAGCCATCACTGTGCTCCCGCTAGCCCTGGACGCTGAGTGCCGAGTCGTAGTTTCGTTGCCTTAGCTGATGCCTGCGCAAGCGCCAGTCGCGCCTCCTCGGCTCCTTTTCTAGTGAAGCGGTAATACCGACGCTGAGGACGTTTCGCCACTGTTGGGTCGATGTCTTCGAGGAAGCTCTCCAGCCAGTGATGCTCAAGTTCCAACCGAGCGAGGATGGGATGGATCGTCCCCGACGGCAGGCCAGCTTCACGGCAGATCTGCAAGCCGTACTTGGCCTTGCTGGGTTCCGCCAGCAGGGCCCTCAGCACTGCCTGGGTTGTCTGGGTCATCTTCGGAGCGTCACGGGTCATAGTCGTATTCTAGATAGGGTCGCCTCGTGCGGCAAGCGTGACCCGGCACGTTGTCCATCGCGAAGGATGGCTTGAGGCGATGCCTCAACATCCGGCAGGTAAGCGAACGTCGGCTGGTTGCCGCGACCGGCTCAGCCGGTCTTGGCAACTCCGAGCGGCGCGAAGGTCCGGCCCGGGAACAGGGTGCCCAGCTGGCCCACCCCGAGCCGCTTCTGGGCCACCTCGCCGAGCACGTCGAAGGCGCCGTTGAGGGCCGGCACGTCGCCGGAGTCCAGGGTGGCGGCTGACAGCTGGTCCCACTTGCCGTACACCGAGGCGCCGGCCAGACCGCCGCCGAGCAGCCACATCAGGCTGCCGTGTCCGTGGTCGGTGCCGCCGCTGGCGTTGACCTGCACCCGCCGTCCGAACTCGGTCATCACCACCACCGTCACCCGGCTGCGCCGCGCCGGGCCGAGGTCGGTGAGGAAGGCCGCCAGCGACTTGGCCGCCGAGGTGAGGTTGCGGTCGAGCTGGTTGACCTCGTCGGTGTGGGTGTCCCAGCCGCCGACGTCGATGGTGGCCACCTGCATGCCGACCTCGGCGCGCAGCAGGGTGGCAAGGTCGGCCAGGGCCGTGGAGAAGTTGCCGCCCGGGTACACCGCGCCGTTCTGCGCGCCGGCCTGGGTCCGGGCGGTGGCGGCGGTGGCCAGGGCCGCCAGCGTGATCGGCACGTCCTCGCCGAGCGGACCGGGCAGGCCCCGGTACAGGGTGCGGATCGCGGCCTCGCTCTGCGGGGCGACGCCGTCCCAACCGGGGAAGCTGAAGTTCTTCAGCGAGCTCATCACCAGCTTGCTCTGGTTGCCGGTCAGCGAGGCCGGCAGCGCCGAGCCCTGGGTGACCGCCCGGAAGGTGGTGCCCGGGCCCAACTGTTGCAGCGCCCGGTCCAGCCAGCCGGTGGTGGCGGTGTCCGAGCCGCGCTCCAGGCACTGCTGGGCCTGGAAGTGGCTGCGGGTAACGCCGTCGGCCGAGACGGCCGGCACGAAGGCCAGCTCGCCGGTGCTCCAGAACGGCAGCAGCGGGCTGAGCGCGGAATTCAGCGCCCAGCCGGCGGTGCCCGGCAGCGGCAGCAGGTTCGCCGTGGCCGGCACCAGCTTGGCGCGCACCGTGTTCAGGTAGTCCACCCCGAGCTCGGACGAGGCCGGCACCAGGATCCGCAGGCCGTCGGCGGCACCGCGCAGGAAGATCGTGATCAGGGTGTTGCCGTTGGAAAGCCCGGAGGCGGCGTAGGCGGCCTTGGTGGTCACCAGCTGGCTGCCCAGCGCCGCGACCCCGACCATGCCCGCGCCGGCCAGGAAGCTGCGCCGGGTCCAGCCGCGTTCCCAGCCGGCGTCCTGGGCGGCCAGCTCGGAGCTGACCTGCTCGGCCTTCGCGACCAGCAGCCGCTCGGCGGCGGGGTGCTCGGCACCGGGTGGGGGCTGCTGGGTCATGACGTCCTCTTGGTTGGTGGTGGACCGTGACTGGTAGCGGTTCATCGCAGCGCGTGCTGGGGTGCGTCGAGGATCAGCGGGATCAGGTGCGACAGGTACCAGCGCAGCCTGGAGTCGGCGAGCGGGGTGTCGGCGGGCTCGGCCAGGAAGGTCTGCAGGGCCTGGGCGTGCGCGGCCGGGAACCGGCTGCCGGTGAGCCGGCCGCACAGCTGGGTGATCGCCTCGCCGCTGGTCCGGGGCTTGACCGCGCCGTACAGCGAGGCCGGGTCGAAGGGAGCGAACCCGCCGTACCAGTTCTGGGACAGGCCCCGGTGGTAGGACCACAGGTTCAGCAGCGAGCCGGACGAGCGCCAGGCACTGGCCACCGCCGGGTAACCGTTGGGTGCCGACCAGTCCAGCGGCACCTGCCCGACCGAGGAACTCATCCAGTGCAGGCTCTGCAGCGACTTGCTCAGGTCACCGGGCCCGACGCCCAGCGCCCGGACGGTGGCGATCAGGTTCTCGGCCGGCCGGCGCACCTTCGCGCCGCGGCTGGCCCAGAACTCCGTCGAGCGCAGGATCGCCGCCAGCATCGGCGCGATCTGGCTGCCGGTGCGCAGGTAGATCCGGGCCAGTTCGGCGACCAGGGTCGGCGACGGGTTGTCCGAGACGTAGTGCACGCACATCTTCTGGGCCAGCCGCTGGGCGGTCGCCGGGTGGTAGGCCAGGTAGCGCAGGTAGGCCTCGCCGGCCGCCTCGCCGCCGGTCGCCGAGTCGTTGGGGTGGCTGAATCCCATCACCGTGATGGGGCCCACCCAGTGCTTGTCGGGCTTGTAGAGGTAGTTGTAGTCGGCGTCCAGGGACCGGCCGGTGAGGATCCGGGCCGAGTTCTGCACGTCGGCCTCGGTGTAACCGGCGCCGATGCCCACGGTGTGCAGCTCCAGCAGCTCGCGGCCGTAGTTCTCGTTGATCGCGCTCTTGGACGACGAGGCCAGGCTCAGGTACTTCAGCATCGCCGGGTTGCGGGCCGAGGCGAGCAGCATGCCGGCGTAGGAGCCGAGCGCGTGCTTGCGGATCACGTCGCGGTCCATGGTGTGCCGGGTGGTCCAGACGCCGTCGCTGTGGTTGGCGACGTTGAGGTGGTTGGCGAAGAAGTCGACCACCGACTCGTACACCTGGCCGTGGCTCCAGGCCTGCAGCCCGAGGGTGACCCGGGTCAGCTGGTCCATCGCCTCCCAGCCGTACTCGTTGCCGTTGGCCAGCAGCCAGGCGCGTACCTCGGCCGGGGTCTTGGACAGCAGCGGTCCCTGCGCGGCGACCGCGGTGTTGCCGGCATAGCCAGCGCCGGCCCCCCGGCTGAAGGCCACCTGGTTCTGCCACCAGCCGTCCAGGCCGTAGTGCGCCAGGTCGGCCCGGGTCTTGCTCTCGATGCCGAAGCCGAAGCGCGACATCAGCAACGACGCCGGGTCCCAGACCATCGGCGCACGGGTGGTGCGCACGGTGTTGCGCAGCGCCGCGGCGATGTTGGGCCAGAACGTGGTAGCCACCGAGTCGTCTCACTCTCCGTAACTGATAGTTTTACGGAGAGTGAACCATGTGAAGTAAGCGTAAGTCCGGAAAACGACAAAACTGGCTAGGACGCCGTTCTCCGGTGGATTGCCTGCAACAGGCCGAGCGCCAGTCCCTGCGCGAACATCGAGGAGCCGCCGTAGGAGACGAACGGCAGTGGCAGCCCGGTCACCGGGGTCAGCCCGAGGTTCATGCCGATGTTCTGGAATGCCTGGAAGCCGAGCCAGCAGACGATCCCGGCGGCGATCAGCCGGGAACTGCCGACCGCCGCGACCGCGATCCGCAGCCCCCGCCAGAGCAGCACGGCGAACAGCCCGATGATCAGCGCCGAGCCCGCGAAGCCCAACTCCTCGCCGGCCACCGAGTAGACGAAGTCGGTCTGCTGCTCCGGCACGAAGGCGCCACGGGTCTGCGCGCCGTGGAACAGCCCCTGACCGAACAGGCCGCCGTGCGCGATGGCGATGTGCGCCTGGTTGATGTTGTAAGCCACGCCCTGCGGGTCCTTGCCCGGATCGGTGAAGGCCGCGAACCGGGCCAGCTGGTAGTCGGCCAGCACCCCGGCCTTGATCGCCAGCACCCCCGCCAGCAGGCCGGCGACCAGCAGTGCGATCAGCCAGCGAGCCCGGACGCCGGCCGCGATCAGCACCCCGAAGCTGGCCGCGGTGAGCACCAGGGCCGAGCCGAGATCCGGCTGCAGCATGATCAGGCCGAGCGGCAGGCCCAGCAGTCCCAGCGCCAGGGCCAGCTGCCGCAGCCCCGGTGCGGTGCCGGGCGGGCGGCGGGCGCCGTGCTGGCCGAACAGCACCGCCAGCGCCGCGATCACACCCAGCTTGGCGAACTCCGCCGGCTGGATCTCGAACCCGCCACCGATCACGATCCAGGCATGGGCGCCGTTGATGGTCGAGCCGATGACGAACACCGCGAGCAGCCCAAGGATGCTGGCCAGGTAGAGCAGCGGGCCGATCAGCCGTAACAGCCGGGAGTCCACCCGGGCGGCACAGAACAGCAGCACCGCGGCCAGCGCGGTGTTGAGCAGGTGCTTGGCCAGGTAGGTCTGCGGATTCGCCCCGGCCAGCTGCAACCGGGTGCGGGTCGCCGACCAGACCAGCAGCGCACCGATCAGGCACAGCAGCAGGGCGGCGGCCAGCAGCACGAAGTCGTAGGAGCGCAGCCGGCGGGAATCGGCCATCGCTCGCAGCGGCCAGCGGGCCGGCACCACCAGCCCGGTCACCGGCCCGCCACCCGCCGTGCCGGACTGGTCGCCGAGCCACTCGGCGACGGCAGCACGTCCGGGACCGCTGAGCTACCCGGCGGACCGGCCGGTCCGGCCGGCGAGCTGGTGGCCGTGGCGCTGGCCGACGGGGTCCTCGAGTGCGAGGCGGACGGGCTGGCCGAGCCGCTGGCCGTGGCAGACGGGCTGGCCGTGGCGGACGGGCCGGCCGAACCGCTGACTGTGGCCGAACCGCTGGCGGTGGCGGTCCCGGTGGCCGAGCCGCTGACCCTGGGCAGGCCGGGCACCGAATGGGCCACCGGCGCGCTGGCTGCCCCGGAGGTCAGCGCCGGCAGCTTGCGGGCCGGTGCGGAGCCCGGCAGGACCGGCGAGCCGTAGGCGCCGAGCAGGCCCTCATAGACCTGGCGGACCATCGGCCCGGCGGCCGAGGAGCCGGTGCCGGCCTGCTCGATCATGCCGACCACCACGAACCTGGCGTCCTTGGCCGGAGCGCCGGGCTGCACCGGCCCCCAGGAGGCCATCCACGAGGTGTCCTGCTTGCCGTACACCTCCGCGGTGCCGGTCTTGGCCCCGATCAGGGTCTTGATCGGCGAGCCGTCGAAGGCCAGCGCCCCGGACACCGAATGGCTGTCCTCGAAGTGCAGCGCGTCGGCGATGAAGCTCAGCGCCTTCTTGTCGACCGGCACCTTGCGCACCACCTTCGGGGTGATGGTGCGCACGGTCCTGCCGGCCGCGTCGAGAACCCCCCAGCCCAGCGTCGGGGCGAACAGCGTGCCGCCGTTGATCATGGCCGAGTACGCGGTCGCCAGCTGCAGCGGCGACATGGTGGTGTCA
>DASZEI010000165.1:0-30794 GCA_035940975.1 Jatrophihabitans sp.
AGCGGATGGCGTGCGGCGAGTTGCAGACCCGGCACCTGGCAACCCACGTGATGCCGCTGTCCAACGCCCGGCACGGCTATGACCTGTTCAAGAATCGCAAGGACGGCTGCGTCCGGGCGGTGTTCGAGCCCGGTCGGTGAACGGGCCTCAGCCGGTGCGGCGCCGGCCGTAGCAGCGCAGGGCCAGGCCTGCCAGCAGGAGCAGCAGCGCCATCTCCAGCGGCTGGCCCCGCTCGTGCCCGGTCCGGGGCAGCATGGCAGCGCCCGGACCGGTCGCCGAACCTCGCGGCGGCGTACCCGGCTGGCCTCCGGTCACGCTCACCGCCCAGGGGCAGCACCTCGCGGAACGTGGTGTTGTACGGGGGCTGCGAACCGGGTTGGTCGACGGGTTGGCAGCGATCAGCGCGGTCACTCGGCGCACCGAGAACCGACGCCTCATCACTCTGCGCTTCACAGCAGATACGTAGAGTAAGCAATGTTGGGTTGGTATGAGGTTGAACCCCTCTCGGCTGAACCGCACCGTTACCCCAAGTCACACCCGGGCGGTGACGATGATGCGGTCGCGCGGGCCGGACAGCGGCTTCTCGAAGGTGAAGACGCTGCTGGTGACGTCGCGGAACCCGCACTCCTCGACCTGTCGCTGCAGGTAGGACCGGGACAGGAACCAGTAGGCCAGATCAGGGTGCTTCTCCACCTCGACGTCGCCGTTCCAGGGCGGATCGTTCGAGATCACCAGGACACCTCCTTCGGGCAGCCAGGACTTGAAGCGCTCCAGGACCTGCCGCAGGCCCGCTTCGGGGTCATAGAGATGCCCCACGCTGCCGTCGGCGTAGAGCACGGTCCACGGTTCGGAAGGCGGGGTCCAGGTGAGCGCGTCGGCGCACACCGCGTCCAGGCCCTTGGCCTTGGCCAGTTCCACCGCGGGCTCCATCGCGTCCACGGCGAGCACCCGGATGCCCTCGGCTGCGATGCCGGCTTCGATCACACCGTTCCCGCAGCCCACGCTGAGCAGCCGCGGGTCCGAGCTCTCGGCCAGGAACCCGCGCAGCTGCGCTGTTATCCACTGCTGGTACGGCGGGCTGGAGGTGGCCGGGGTCGTCACGTTTCCCCGTCCGGCGCCCTTCTCCCAGATGTGATAGATGCTAGGCGCATCACCGTTGTTCTCGTCCTCCACGTAGTATTCGCGGACGGCTCGGACCTGGTCGGTGTCGGTCACGTGGAACAACCCCTTTCTTCTCCCGGGTGACCCTCGGCTGCGGCGCCTCCGAGGGAATCGAAGCGTTGCCGTTGACGGTGCCGTTCCCAGCCACCTTTACCGTGAAGTGGACTGCTCGTCAACCTGGCTTCAGGCAGCAGGAGGACCGCCCGCTCCGGACTTCCAGATAGCCCAAAATCGGCTTCCGGCAAGGGCAAAGAGACACTCGCCGAGGCGCTGCAGCAGGCTCGATCCGAACATCCGTGCACGAGCAGGCAGTGGCGAGAGGACGAGACAAGTGACCCAGCAACCGGACCCGACCGGGGCCTTGACGGCAGACTGCGACGAACTCGACCAGTTGCTGGCCGGCCTGGACGACGAGCAGTGGAAGCTGCCCACACCGGCGCCCGGCTGGACCATCACGCACCAGGTCGCGCACCTGGCGGCGACCTTCCGGATGGCCGGGCTGTCGGCCTCGGACCCGGACGCCTTCATCGCCCTGATGGAGCGGTTGGACCAGAACTTCACCGTGAACGTGGCCAACGCCCTGAGCGATTACCTGTCCGACCCGCCCGAGGTGCTCTTCGGCCGCTGGCAGGCCGAGCGGGCCGCAGCGGTGAAGGCGCTGTCCTCGGTCCCTGCCGACCAGGTGGTGCCGTGGCTGGTCAACCCGCTGCCGCCGGCGGTGCTGATGATGGCCGGGATGATGGAGGCCTTCGCGCACGGCCAGGACATCGCCGACGCGCTCGGTGTCCGGCCCACCCGCACCGACCGCATCAAGTTCCTGGTCGCGTTCGCGGTGCGGACCTGGGACTTCGGCTACCTGGCTCGCGATGAGCCCCGTCCGGACGTGGAATTCCGCTTCGAGCTGACGGCACCGTCCGGCGCGTTGTGGCAGTTCGGGCCGGAGGACGCGACCCAGCGGATCAGCGGTCCGGCGGAGGACTTCTGCCTGCTGGTGACCCGTCGCCGGCATCGCGACGACCTAGCGATCACTGCCGTCGGTCCGGACGCCGACCACTGGCTCGACATCGCCCAGGCGTACCGAGGACCGGCCGGCGAGGGCCGCAAGGCCGGCCAGTTCGCACGCTGACCGCCGGCCCGCCCGCCGTAACCCACCGAATACCCAGCCACAAGGTAGCTGCCCGCTCGGCAAGTCCGAAGATGCGTTCTGCCCGGGGGAATCGGAGCATGAGGACACCCGAGAACGCCGCTGGGATCGGCCGGGTGAGTACCTCCTCGGCCGCGAGCGTGGCCTGGCAGGGGTTGCCTCAGCGCACTCATCCGCCGCGATGCCTGGGCGCAGGCACGCGGTGGTCTCGGCCACGCAGCATTCGGCGGCTTCGTCCCCAGATGGCTTTCGGCCTCGCGGCTTTCGGCAGACAGGAGAGAAACCTATGCAACCGGCTACCACGGACGAGGAACAGATCAAGGTGATGACCCTCGAGGCCTTCGCCGACACGATCGTTCCCGGCAACAAGCGCTGGCCCGGCGACCGGGCGGTGGCAGGTGTGTCGCACGACGGCGGCTCGGTGGCGGCGGGCGCCATCGAACTGCTCGAATCACCGGCCGGCGGGCTGTCCCAGTGGCTGGGCGGCCTGGCCGGAATGCTCAACGGCCACGCCCAGAACTACGCGAACGAAAAGGGGATCGAGCTCGACGACACGGTTCCGGCGTTCGTCAGCCTCGACTACGACGACCGGGTCGCCATGGTGCTGCGGCTGACCGACTGGGAGCACCCGGAGCGGCAGGGCTGGGTGAACCTGGTGATGTTCTCCAACATGGCCTGGGACACCGGTGCCTACATGCACACCGTCGACGCGCTGGCCGCCGGCCATCCCGGCCTGCTGACCCTCGGCTTCGCGCCACCGGACGCCGACGGCCTGTGGCGATTCCCCGCCTACTCCTACGGCCGCCAGCTCGCCGAGATCCATCCCGACACCACCGCCTCCGGGAGCCCCGCATGACCAGCATCGAAAGCACCGACGTCCTCGTCATCGGCAGCGGCTTCGGCGGCGCGATCGCGGCTTACCACCTTGCCGCCGGCGGCGCCCGGGTGGTGGTCCTCGAGCGGGGTCCGTGGCTGGAAGCCGAGGACTACGACCAGGACTTCAAGCTCGGCTCGTCCTCGACCAGGATCTTCGAGTTCACCGTGGGCGACGGCATGAGCGTGCTCAGCGGCAACTGCGTCGGCGGCGGCAGCGTGGTGTACTTCGCCACCATGCCGCGCGCTCCGCGCTACATCTTCGAGCGCAAGGGCAGCATCGGGCGCCGGATGTGGCCGGCCTCGGTCAGCCGGGACAGCCTGGAACCGTGGTATGACCGGGTGGCCGAGGCGCTGCCGATCAGCAAGCAGAAGTGGGAGACGGTGCCCTACGCCGGCGGCGTGTGGGCGGCGGCCTGCAACAACGCCGGACATACCTGCAACCCGGTTCCGGCCGCGGTCGACACCGCGCTGTGCACCAACTGCAACTGGATGATGTCGGGCTGCAAGTTCGACGCCAAGCGCTCGCTGCTGCTGAACTACCTGCCGGCCGCGATCGCGCACGGCGCCCAGATCCGTCCGCTGCACGAGGTGCAGCAGCTCACCCGCAACTCCGACGGCGGCTACCGGGTGCACTACAACACCCTCGACGAGGTCGACTACCGGGTGCAGACCGGCAACGGCACGATCGACGCCAAGCTGATCGTGTTGGCGGCGGGCACCGCGGCGACGCCGGTCATCCTGCAGCGCTCCGAGCCCAACCTGGGCGCCATGCCCGACGCGGTCGGAAAGTACTTCTCCGGTAACGGCGAGCGGCTCAACACCGCCGTGCTGAACGAGGACCGGCTGCGTGACGTGCTGGGCCTGGACCGCGGCGACGGCATCGCCTTCGAAGCCGGCCAGATCGGCAAGGGCCCGGTCGCGGCGTGCTGGGACTGGCTGGACGGCTCGCTGCCGGAGTACGAGCGGTTCTCCCTGGAGCAGCTGTACTTCCCGCCGGGGCTCGGCACCATCCTCGCCCAGGTGCCCGACGCCACCGGACCGAGCTGGTTCGGCAAGGAGAAGAAGGAGATGATGCGGCACTGGAAGTCCTGGCTGACCACCTTCACCATGTCCGAGGACGACAACGAAGGGGTCTTCGGGCCGCCGCCGGCGACCGGCAACTCGATGCGGGTGTCCCAGCAGATGTTCGGGCTCGGTCCGCTGAAGTACGAGCCGACCGAGAACACCCTCAGAGGCTGGGAGAAGTCCGACGCCGCGGTCAAGAGCATCCTGGAGAAGGACGGTCTGGCCAAGGTGATGCCCTGGACCAACGGGGTGGTGGGCGCCTACACGGTGCACCCGTTGGCGTCCTGCCGGATCGGTGACGACCCGAATACCTCGGCGCTGGACGACAACCACGAACTGCGTGGCCATCCGGGCATCTTCGTCACCGACGGCTCCGCGGTACCCAGCGCGCTGACCGTCAACCCGGCCAACACCATCGCGGCACTGGCCGAACGGGCGATGCCCGCCATCGTGCGAGCTGCCCAGCAGCGCGGCATCGATGTCACCTATGGAGCACCGTCGCCCGACGGTGCCACCAGTGCCCGCAACCAGGCGAACAAGATGGTTCCGCAACTGCTCGCCGACTGACGCCGATGACCCAGGGCGCCCGGTAGCGACCGAGGCGCCCTGGGCCGTCCAGCACCACTTCCAGCACAAGTCCAGCGAGGAGCGCCGATGGCCGGGTCACTACTGCAGACGGCGCTTCGCCGGTCCCTGGATCAGGTCAAGCATGTCGTCCCGGCCCGGAGCGGCGGCTCGGACGACACCGTGGCCAGGGTCTACCGGCAGGCCGAACGCGACTTCGGCATGCTGGCGCCACCGGTGGCACTGCACTCGCCGGCACCCGGACCGCTGGCTGCCAGCTGGATGATGCTGCGGGAATCGCTGCTGGCCGACGGCCAGGTGCCGCGTGCCACCAAGGAAGCGGTCGCCGCGGCCGTTTCGCTCGGCAATGCCTGCCCGTACTGCGTCGCGGTGCACACGGCGACGCTGTCCGGCCTGCTCGGCAGCCCGACCGCGGCCGCGGTTTATACCGACAACCTCGACTCGATCGCGGATCCTGAGGTGCGCGCCGTCGCACAGTGGGCGCGCCGGGCCGGCAACCGGCAGGACAGCCAGTCCCAGGATGCGCCGTTTCCCAAGGAGCAGGCGCCCGAGATCGCCGGCGTGGCCGTCACCTTCCAGTACCTGAACCGGATGGTCGAGATCTTCCTTTCCGACTCGCCGCTGCCACCGGCCGTGCCGGCGATGGCTCGCGCCGGCATGCTTCGGGTGCTCGGCCGGTTCATGAGCGCCACCGCCCGAGCCGGCCACCAGCCGGGCGCCTCGCTGGAACTGTTGCCGGCCGCGCCGCTGCCCCAGGACCTCTGGTGGGCAGCGGGAAGTCCCCATGTCGCCGAGGCATTCGCTCGCGCCAGTGCGGCTATCGAGGCGGCAGGCCGGCAGCACGTGCCGGCATCCGTGCAGGCCGTGCTGCGCTCGCGCCTGGCCGGCTGGGACGGTCAGCAGCTCGGCCTGAGCCGGTCCTGGGTGCAGGAAGAGGTGCTGGGGCTGCCCGCCGGCGAGCAAGCCGCCGGCCGGCTCGCACTGCTCACCGCACTGGCGCCCTTCCAGGTCGACCAGCCGGTCATCGAGGCCTTTCGGCGCGAGCAGCCCGGCGATGAGGCACTGATCGCTACCACCTCGTGGGCCAGCATGTCAGCTGCTCGCCAGGTCGGCAGCTGGTTGCGAATCAGCTGAGTGCTCACCACAGCCACCGCCGAGCGCTCGCGTCGCTCGGTGAGCTCGGACTATCCGATGCCACCGCGTCCGGCTGCCGCAGGCGACCTGCGACAACGGCCGCGTGCTCGAATCGCCATTGCAAACAAGGCAAAACGGCCAATCGTAGCCAGCCGAGCAAGGCAGGAGAAGGAACCCCAGGTGCCTGGTCGCATTCTGGGATCAGCGTCATTTTGGGTCAATTTGAACCTGATACGCGATGGCAGGCAGGCGAGACGACGCCTGAGGTCTTGTCCTTGCAGCTGTGCAGGGACGGCACCCCAGGCGTCGCGTCGCGTTGCGCCCCACCTCGAATCACTTCTCACCAAGGCTTACCGCAGTCGATCTTGTTTACTCCGCGAAGGGTGAATCATGGCAGTGTCCCGAGAACGTCTCCGCACGCTAGTCCCCGGCCTGGTGGCCGCCCTGGTCCTGGTCTCTCTGTACGTGATCGCACAGAGCCGGGTGGCGACCTACGGGGCGGACTCGGTGGCCACCCAGTACAAGTTCAAGGAGCTGCCTATCGCCATGCCGGCCGGCTATGAGAACCAGCAGATGAACACCATCCGACCGGTCAACCGCGCCTACCAGAAGATCGCGGCCTGGATCTCCTCGGTCGGGGCGAGCATCGCCATCAACGACCTGGTCGGTCACGGCCGCGCCGACGGCATGTGCATCGTCGACACCCGGACCAATGCGGTGGTGGTCACCTACACCCCCACGGCGCAGGCAGCCGACCAGTTCCCGCCGTTCGTGCTGGACCCCAAGCCGTTGCCGATGGATGCCGCGATGGCACCGACCGGCTGCACGCCCGGCGACTACAACGGTGACGGCCGGATGGACCTGCTGGTCACCTACTGGGGCCGCACCCCGATCATGTTCCTGGCCAAGGCCAGTGCCAGCACGCTGTCCCCGGCCGCCTACCACCCGCAGGAGCTGCTGGCCTCGGAGTCGATCGACGGCAAGTACCACGGGCCCCGCTGGAACACCGATGCCGACTACGTCGGTGACATCGACGGCGACGGTCACCCCGACATCATCATCGGAAACTACTTCCCCGAATCCGACGTGCTCAACCCGCACGGGCAGAACAACGTCGTGATGAACACCTCGCTGTCCACCGCCAAGAACGGCGGCGGGGACCGGGTGCTGCGCTGGTACAACGCCACCTCGGGTGACAAGCCGACCGTCTCCTACGTCGAGCAGCAGGGCGCCATTCCCTACCAGCTGTCCACCGGGTGGACGCTGGCCATCGCCGGCGCCGACCTGACCGGCAGCGGGCTGCCCGACATCTACATCGCCAACGACTTCGGCCACGACCACCTGCTGCACAACATCTCGACTCGCGGCGAGATCAAGTTGGAGGAGGCCAGCGGGCAGCGCACCCCCACCACCGCCAAGTCCTTCGTGCTGGGCAAGGGTTCGTTCAAGGGAATGGGTGTCGACTTCGGCGACCTCAACCACACCGGCAAGTTCGACATCGCGGTCAGCAACATCACCACCAAGTGGGGCCTGCAGGAGAGCAACTTCATCTTCATCAACCAGGCCAAGGACAACGCCGACATGAAGGACCAGCTCAGCCGGGGCATCGCCCCGTTCAAGCAGCAGGCCGCCAAGTACGGGATGGCCTGGACCGGCTGGTGTTGGGACATCAAGATGGGTGACTTCCTCAACAACGGCAACATGTCCGTGCTGCAGACCGACGGCTTCGTCAAGGGCGATATCGACCGGTGGCCCTGGCTGCAGGAGATGGCCATGACCAACGACGACCTGCTCAGCAACCCGGCCATGTGGCCCAACGTCAAGCCCGGCGACGACATCGCCGGCGACCAGAAGATGGCCTTCTACGCCAAGAACTCCGACGGCAAGTACGTCGACATCAGCTCCCAGATCGGCACCGGGGTGCCGATCCCGACCCGGGGCCTGGCTACCGGCGACACCACCGGCACCGGTGCCCTGGACTTCGCGATCGCCAGGCAGTGGGGGCCGCCGGCCTTCTATGCCAACCAGTCCCCGAACCGGGGCAACTTCCTCGACCTGCGCCTCTACCGGCCTGCTACCGACAAGAGCTCGGTCGCCGGTAAGGGCCTGTCTAACCTTGGATCACCGGCCTACAACGCGACGGTGACGGTGACCACCCCGAACGGTACGGCGATCTCCCAGCTCGACGGCGGCAGCGGCCACGGCGGCTTCCGCAGCTTCGACGTTCACTTCGGCCTCGGCTCCTTCGACGGAGCGGCGACCGTGAACCTGCAGTGGCGCGACATCGACGGCCAACTACACCAGCAGCAGCAACAACTGACGCCAGGCGTCCACTCCCTCGTCCTGACGGACACCGCCCAGGAGGTTTCAAGCCGATGACCGCCACCGTTCAGCAGCAGCCAGCAACGACCGCTCCCGCGGCGACGGTGGCACCGGCCACCAAACCGGTCAAGGCCGCGCCGGACCCCCGCTATATCGCACTGCGCAACTTCGCCGTCTCGATCAGCGTGCTGAACGTCTTCGGCTACGCCTGGCTCGGCTTCGAGCAGCCGTGGCTGTGGCCGATCCTGGCGGTCCTGGTCGGCTACTCCACCGAGATCGTCTTCGAGACGATCAGCTCCTGGACCTACCGCCGGCAGCCGAAGTTCAGGGGCAACGGCCTGCGCGGACTCTATGAGGCACTGCTACCGGCCCACATCACCAGCCTGGCCGTCAGCATGTTGCTCTACTGCAATAACCAGTTCTGGCCGGTGGCCTTCGGCGTGGTGGTCGGCGTCGGCGCCAAGCACGTCCTGCAGGCTCCCATCGCCGGCCGGATGCGGCACTTCATGAACCCGTCCAACTTCGGCATCACCGCGGTGCTGCTCTGCTTCAGCCACTGGTGCAGCATCGCTCCGCCCTACCAGTTCAGCGAGAACGCCAACACCTACTTCCGGGTGATGATCCCGCTGATCATCGCGGTGTCCGGAACGGTGATCAACGCCATGCTGACCCGCAAGGTGCCGCTGATCGTCGGCTGGATGGGCGGCTTCGCCATCCAGGCCTTCGTCCGGCACTGGATCTGGGACGTCGCGCTCTTCTCCGCACTCGGCGCGATGACCGGGATCGCGTTCGTGCTGTTCACCAACTACATGATCACCGACCCCGGAACCACTCCCTTCAAGGCCCGCAACCAGTTCATGTTCGGTTCCTCGGTCGCCTTCGTCTACGCGGTGATGATGCAGTTCAACATCGTCTACACGCTGTTCTTCGCGACCACCGTGGTGTGCGCGCTGCGCGGCCTGGGCTGGTGGGGTGCGCACTTCATCGGCAAGGCCAAGCAGCGCCGGGCGGCGGCCGTGGCCGTGCCCGCTGACCGGCCGATGGGCCCGAACCCCGCGGCGGTGGCGGTATGAGCACCGGTCGCATCGCAGTCGTCGGCATCTCCTGCCGCTACCCCGACGCGGATTCGCCTGACGACCTCTGGAAGAACGTTCTCGCCGGCCGCCGGGCCTTCCGCCGGCTGCCGGACGAGCGGATGCGGCTGGAGGACTACTACTCCCCCGACCCGGCGGCACCGGACCGGTTCTACTCGCAGAAGGCCGCGGTCATCGAGGGCTTCGAGTTCGACCGGGTGAAGTACCGGGTGGCCGGCAGCACCTACCGGTCCACCGATATGACGCACTGGCTGGCGCTGGACACCGCTGCCCGAGCGTTGGCCGATGCCGGTTTCGCCGACGGCACCGGGCTGAACCGCCAGAGCACTGGCGTGGTGATCGGCAACACCCTGACCGGCGAGTTCAGCCGGGCAAGCGTGATGCGGCTGCGCTGGCCCTACGTGCGGCGAACCGTCGGCGCGGCGCTGCGCGAGCAGGGCTGGGACGACGCCTCGCTGACCGGATTCCTCGACCAGCTCGAAACCCGCTACAAGAGCCCGTTCGCCCCGGTGGACGAGGACATGCTGGCCGGCGGGCTGGCCAACACCATCGCCGGCCGGATCTGCAACCACTTCGACTTCAACGGTGGTGGCTACACCGTGGACGGTGCCTGCTCATCCTCGCTGCTGTCGGTCACCATCGCCTGCAACGCACTGTCCGAGGGGCAGCTCGACACGGTGATCGCCGGTGGCGTCGACCTGAGCATCGACCCGTTCGAGGTGATCGGTTTCGCCAAGACCGGTGCGCTGGCCTCGGGCGAGATGCGGGTCTATGACCTGCATTCCAACGGGTTCTGGCCCGGTGAAGGCTGCGGGATGCTGGTCCTGATGCGCGAGCAGGACGCGATCGAGCAGGGACTCAAGCGCTATGCCAGCATCGTCGGCTGGGGCTACTCCTCCGACGGCAAGGGCGGGATCACCCGGCCGGAGGCAGCCGGTCACCAGCTGGCGATAGATCGCGCCTACCGCAGCGCCGGATTCGGCTTCGAGACCGTCAGCTACCTCGAAGGCCACGGCACCGGCACCGCGGTGGGCGACGCCACCGAGCTGCGGGCGTTCTCCGCGGCTCGCCGGCAGGCCGACCCGGACGCGGCGCCGGCCGCGATCAGCACCTTGAAGGGAAACATCGGTCACACCAAGGCAGCGGCTGGCGTCGGCGGCATGCTCAAGGCCATCCTCGCCATCCACCACCAGGTGATCCCACCGGCGACCGGCCACCACGACCCGCACCCGGAGTTGCTCGGCGATCGGCCGGCGCTGCGAGTGCCCAGCTCGGCCGAGCTGTGGCCGGCCGAGCGGCCGATCCGGGCCGGGGTGTCCTCGATGGGCTTCGGCGGGATCAACACCCACGTGGTGCTCGAGCAGGCCGATGCCCAGCGCCGGACCGAGATCGCCCCGGAGGTCCAGCAGCTGGTGCGTTCCAGGCAGGACTGCGAGCTGTTGCTGATCGACGCCAGCAGCATCGCCGACCTGCGCGGCCGGATCAGCCAGCTGGCAGCCATGTCGATGAGGATGTCCTTCGCCGAACTCAGCGACCTGGCGGGCACCCTCGAGGCGGGACTCGCCGACCGACCGATCAGGGCAGCGGTGGTGATCAGCAGCCCGGAGCAAGCCGAGAGCCAGTTCGGCAAGCTGCTGATGCTGCTGGACAACGGCGCGCGATCGGTGCTCGACCCCGAAGGTGGCGTCTTCCTGGGCAACAACGCCACCAGCCCCCGGATCGGGTTCCTGTTTCCCGGCCAGGGTGCCGGACGCCGCAGCGACGGCGGCGCGATCCGCCGGCGCTTCGACGTGGTCGACGAGCTCTACCGCAGCCACCCGCTGCCGGTTGGCACCAGCCTGGCCGACACCGCGGTGGCACAGCCGAGAATCGCCACCGCGTCGGTGGCCGGGCTGCGGATGCTGCGACTGCTCGGCATCGAGGGCGTGGCCGCCGCCGGGCACAGCCTGGGCGAGCTCACCGCGCTGCACTGGGCCGGGGCCTACGACGAGACCACGCTGCTCTCGATCGCCACGGCTCGCGGCCGGATCATGTCCGAGATCGGCAGCAGCAACGGCGCGATGGCAGGCATCATGGCATCGTCCGAGCTGGTCACCCCGATGCTGGACGGTGAACCGGTGGTGATCGCCGGCTACAACGGCCCGCAGCAGAGCGTGGTGTCCGGTCCGGCCGATGCCGTCGATCGGGTCTGCGCCCGGGCCGCGGCCCGGGGTGTGACCGCGATGCGGCTGCCGGTGTCCCACGCCTTCCACTCCGAGCTGGTTGCTCCGGCCGCCGAGGCGTTGCGCAGCCACCTGGCCGGCGACCGGTTCGCACCGGTGCAGGGCCGGGTGGTGTCCACGATCACCGGTGACACCCTGGCCGCCGACACCGACCTGCCGGAGCTGCTGGCTCGCCAGGTCCGTGAACCGGTGCGCTTCGCCGAGGCGGTGACCGCCCTGGCCGGCGATGTCGACCTTCTGCTCGAGGTCGGCCCGGGCACCATCCTGCGCGGCCTGGCCACCGAGATCGCGCCGTTCGTCCCGACGATCTCGCTGGAGACCGACAGCAAGTCACTCGCCGGCCTGTTGCGGGCGGTCGCGGCGTGCTACGTCCTGGGTGCCCCGATCCGGCACGGTGAACTGTTCCGCGACCGGTTCGTCCGGACCCTGGAGGTGGGCAAGCAGTTCCGGTTCTTCGCCAGTCCCTGCGAGCAGGCGCCGATCGACGAGCTGGGGACCGGGCTGCCGACGACCCAGGTGGCGCCGAGCACGGTGGTGCCGGCCGCTGACCTCATCCCGGGCCCGGTTCAGCTGCCGGTCAGTGCCGGCGCCGGACCCCAGCCGGACGAGGGCAGCCCGGTGCCGTCCGGTCCAGCACAGAGTGCGGTGGACGTGCTTCGCCGGCTGGCGGCCGAGCGGGCCGAGTTGCCGCTGGAGGCCGTCAGCGCCGACAGCCATCCGCTGGACGAGCTGCACCTGAGCTCGATCACGGTCGGCCAGATCGTCAACCAGGCCTCCCGAGAGCTGGGTCTGGCCGCGCCGATGGCGACCTCGACGTTCGCGACCTCCACGCTGGCCCAACTTGCCCAGATGCTCGACGAGCTGGGTGAGAGCGCTCTGGGGGCGGACGAGCCGGCAGCCGCCGCACTGGGCGTCGCACCCTGGGTGCGGGCCTTCGGCATCGAGAAGGTGCCGGCGGCAGCCGGTCCGGCAGCCGGGCCGACAGGCACCGGCGACTGGGAGGTGTTCGCCACCGAGCGGCATCCGCTGGCCGCCGAACTGCGCCGGGCCTTGCACAGTGCGGAGCTCGGCAGCGGAGTGGTGCTCTGCCTGCCGCGTGATTGCGACGAGAGCCATGTCCCGCTGATGCTGGCCGCGGCCAGGGCGGTGCTGGCGCTGCCGGCACCGGCCCGGTTCGTGGTGGTCGGTGACCGGCGTGGTGCGGCGGGGCTGGCCAAGACGCTCTGCCTGGAGGCGCCGAGTGTTGCCACCACGGTGGTCACCCTGCCGCTGCCGCCGGATCTGGCGGCCGGCCAGGTGGCGGCCGCGGTGGGCGGCATCGTCGCTGATGTCGCGGCGACCGACGGCTTCAGCGAGGTCAACTACGACGCTGACGGAGCTCGCCGGGTGCCGGTGTTGCGCCCGTTGCGGCTGACGCCCGCTGACGGCGGCTCGCCGTTGGGGCCGCAGGACGTCCTGCTGGTCACCGGTGGCGGAAAGGGAATCACGGCCGAGTGCGCGCTCGCACTCGCCCAGGGCACCGGTGCCGCGATCGGCCTGCTCGGCAGGTCCAGCCCGGACAATGACGCGGAGCTTGCTGCCAACCTGGAACGGATGGCAGCGGTGGGGGTGCGTTTCCGCTATGTCCGAGCCGACGTCACCTCGGCCGATGAGGTCAAGTCGGCGGTCGAGGAGATCCGCGGCACCCTGGGACCGGTCACCGGCGTCCTGCACGGTGCCGGCCGCAACGAGCCGAATTCGCTGACCAGCCTTGACCAATCCTCCTTCGAGCGAACGCTGGCACCCAAGATCGGCGGGTTGGAGGCTGTCCTTGCGGCAACCGACCCGGGTTCGCTGCGGCTGCTGGTCACCTTCGGCAGCATCATCGGTCGGGCCGGCCTGCGGGGCGAGGCCGACTACGCCACCGCCAACGACTGGCTGACCGACCTGACCTGCCGGGTCGCCGAGGACTACCCCGACTGCCGGTGCGTGGCACTGGAATGGTCGGTGTGGTCGGGCTCGGGCATGGGTGAGCGGTTGGGGGTACTGGAGTCGCTGATGCGGGAGGGCATCTCGCCGATCAGGACGGAGGACGGCATCGAGATCCTGAACCGGGTGCTCACCGATCCGAGCGCACCCACCACCATGGTGGTGATGGGGCGCGCCGAGGGGCTGCCGACGATCACGTTGCAGCGGCAGGAGATCCCGCTGCTGCGGTTCCTGGAACGGACGCAGGTGTACTACCCCGGCATCGAACTGGTCTCCGACGCCGACCTGTCGGCCACCGGTGACCTCTACCTCGCCGACCACCTGCTCGACGGCGACCTGCTGTTCCCGGCGGTGCTGGGCATGGAGGCGATGGCGCAGGCCGCAACCGCCCTGACCGGCAACGAGCGGCCACCGGTGCTCACCGACGTGGAGTTCCTACGCCCCATCGTGGTGCCGGTGGACGGCCACACCACGATCCGGGTCGCGGCCCTGGTCACCGACGGCGGCGACGTCGAGGCGATCATCCGCAGCAGTGACACCGGCTTCCAGGCCGATCACTTCCGAGCCACCCTGCGGTACTCCGAGAGCCTGGCCGAGACGGTGAGTTCCGCAAGCCGGCCGGAGTTGCTGCCGCTGGATCCGGGGCGGGACCTCTACGGTCCGGTCCTGTTCCAGGGAGCCAGGTTCCAGCGGTTGCTGGGGTACCAGCAGTTGGCCGCCACGAGCTGCACGGCCGAGATCTGCAACCGGGCCTCGGAGGACTGGTTCGGAGGCTTCCTCACCCAGGACCTGGTGCTGGCCGACCCCGGCACCCGGGATGCGCTGATGCACACCATCCAGTGCTGCGTACCGGACGCGACGCTGCTGCCGGCCGGCATCGAGCGGCTGTACCTGGCCGATCCTCGCAGCGTGGAGGGGTTCGAGAAGCTGATGCTGCACGCGGTGGAACGCCATCGCGACGGTGACACCTACCTCTATGACCTCGACGTCCGCGATCCGGACGGCAGGCTGGTCGAGCGCTGGGAGGGCCTGCGGCTGCAGGCGGTTCGCAAGCAGGACGGAACCGGCCCGTGGCTGGCCAGCCTGCTCGGGCCGTACCTGGAGCGGCGCACCCAGCCGAACCTGGGCGGTGCCGGCCTGCGGTGCGGGGTGGTGCCGGACGGGATCGATCCGGCTCTGGGCCTGGCAGCCCGGCGGGAACAGACCGCCAAGGCGCTCAGCTGGGCACTGGGCGAGCCGACGACGGTGCGCTACCGGCCGGATGGCAAGCCCGAGGTCGGCGGCGGCGTCGAGGTCTCCTCCTCGCACTCGGCCGGGTTGACCTTCGTGGTCGCCGGCGGTTCCCAGCCGGTGAGCTGTGACGTGGAAGTGGTCACCAGCAGGTCCGAGCAGGACTGGGCCGAGCTGCTCGGCCGGGAACCGTTCGCCCTGGCGCAGTTGCTCGCCTCCGAACGGGGTGAGGAGCTGTCGCTGGCCGCCACCCGGGTATGGGGTGCGGTGGAGTGCCTGCGCAAGGTGGGCCGGGCGCGGATCGAGCCGATCACGGTGGGCGAGCCGGGAGCCGACCGCTGGGTGAGCCTGCGTTCGGGCACCGCGCGGATCGCGACGTTCCCCACCACGGTGCGCGATGTCAAGGATCCGGTGGTGTTCACGATGTTGACCGAAGGCGGGAACTGAGGATGGAGCAGTACTACGAATACCGGCACCTGGTTGGATTCGAGGAGACGAATCTGGTCGGCAACGTCTACTACGTCAACTACCTGAGGTGGCAGGGTCGCTGCCGGGAGATGTTCCTGCGGGACCGGGCGACGGCGGTGCTGGAGGATCTGCAGAACGATCTGAAGCTGTTCACGCTCAAGTGCGAGTGCGAGTTCCTGGTGGAGATCACCGCCTTCGACGAGCTCTCGATCAGGATGCGGCTGGAGGATCTGACCCAGACCCAGATCGGTTTCGCCTTCGACTACGTCCGGATCCGTGACGATGTGGAGGTGCTGGTCGCTCGTGGCCGGCAACGGATCGCGTGCATGCGCGGGCCGAACACCGACACCAAGCCGACCCGGGTACCGGAGGCGCTGCGCGCGGCACTGGCGCCGTTCGCGATCGTCGGCTCCGCCATGGCCGGGCAGCCACGCACTCTGGCGGCCGCCGCGTCCGAGGACTAGCACGCCACGATCCGATCGGATGCCGGCCGGGCACATGCCGGCGGGCCGGAGTCCGGGCAAACTGCGAGGACGGTCCTGCAAGGCCGCCGATGAACCCCCGTGTTCACCGGCGGCCTTGCGGTGCGGCCCGGCCGCGTCCACGCCGGCTGGCCCAGAGCGGCTCGGGCCCGACGGCGGAGTGTGACGGGTCTGTCACCCCCTGGTCATAAACGGTACCAATCGTTACTTTCAGCTCGGATATTCTGAACAAAGTGCACAAGATAGCACTCTTTCAAAACAAGCAGCCTGTAGAGTCCCGGCCTATGGCGCGACGAAGCTATGGACAGATCTGCGGGCTGAGCCGTGCCCTGGAAATCGTCGGCGAGCGCTGGGCGCTGCTGATCGTCCGCGATCTCATCGCCGGGCCCAAGCGTTTCACCGATCTGCGGCAGGGGCTGCCTCGGATACCGACCAACGTGCTGTCGGCACGGTTGAAGGAGCTGGAACAGGCCAACGTGCTGCAGCGGCGGATCCTGCCCCGCCCGGCTACCGCCGTCGTCTACGAGCTCACCGACTACGGCCGCGAACTCGACGACATCCTGCTGGCGTTGGGCCGCTGGGGCGCCCAATCGATGACGCAGCCCGAAGCCGACGACATCTACACCGTCGACTCGCTAATGATGGCCATGCGCGCCAGTTACCAGGGGCCGCCCGCGGGCTCGCAACCGGAGCCGGTCAACTACGAGTTGCGGATCACCGACGTCGTCATCAGCCTGACCGTGCAGGACGGCCAGCTCGGCGTCAGCGACGGACCGCAGCCGAACCCTGATCTGGTGATCGAGACCCACCACGGTTTCGCCGCCCTGCTGATGGGCCGGATCAGCCCCTCCGAGGCTCTGGAGAACGGCAGCGTCCGGGTGACCGGCGATCCTGAGCTGCTCACCGAGTTCGCCAACACCTTCCGGGTCTGACCGGCGCTGCCCGGGGCCTCAGCCACCGAACCGCCGCCGGGTATCTCAGCCAGCCGCCGCCAGCGAGTGCGGGGGCGCCAGCCAGGCCACGTCGACGACGTGCGGGCGGACGTGGGCCCAGATCGCGACCTGGCGCCAGCCCTGCGAGCGCATGTAGGCCCCGATCGAGTCCAGGGTGGCGCCCCCGCGGTAACGGGCCCAGGTACTGCCCTCGATGATGGCCAACTCCAGCCGGCTCAGGTCGGTGCCGGCCAGCACCTCGAGTTCCGCTCCCTGGGCGTCGATGACCAGCACGTTGCAACCCGCCTGCACCTCATGCACCGGAATGACCGCGATCGTGTCGTGGCGCACGACCGCCATCGGTAGCAGCGGTACCAGCAGGCTGGCCTGCTGGTCGTACTCGGTGACGTGCAGCACCAGCTGCCCGCGCTCCCGGCCGGCCGCGGCCAGCACCACCTCGCGGGCCGGCAGGCCGCCGGCGGGCTCGGGCAGGCCGGCGCTCAGGTGATGCAGTTGCAACTGCTGCCGCAATGCCCTGGTGTGATCGGAGTTGGGCTCCATCATGACCAGCCGGCGGAAACCGCACCGGGCCAGGGCCCGCACCTCCTGGCCGACGTGCGCGCCGACCTGCACGACACCGTCGGTTGCCAGTCCCAGCCGGCTGATCAGGCCCGGCAGCTGGTCCTCCCAGCGGGCGGTGATCCGGGCATCCGGCAGCCCGGGAACGGCCTCCGACCGGGCCGACCCGGCGCCCGCCGCCGCCTTCGGCTGCCTGGCCGGAGTGGTTCCAGCCGGCGGAAGGTCGCGCATCTCCTCGCCTTTCGGTACGTGTCTGCGCTGGTGAGCAAGCGGGCGGTGCGCGAGAAGTGAGCACGCCGGGCTAGACCAATCCTCACGTCCGCCCGCATCGCCGACACCTTTCGAATTGCGGAGCAGGTTGCCGTTTCACCTTGTTCATCAAGCGCAATGTTCAACAAGCACAATCAAAGGTGCCGCCTGATCCGCGTCGCACCGATCATGAAGGAGCTGCCCCCTACCGAAGAGCTGTCGCGCACCAGAGAGCTGCCCGTCCCGCCCGGGCAGCGCTCGGGCCGGGTTCGGGCGAGGAGAATCGATGCCAGCCATCTCTGCTGAGGGCATTGCCCGCTACTTGCACCGGCTGGGCGTTCCCGATCCCGGCCGGCCGTCGGTAGCGGCACTGTTCGCGTTGCACCGCGCCCACGTCGAGCGGATCCCCTACGAAGTTCTCGACATCCAGCTGCGCCGCTGGACCTCGGTACAACCGCACCATGCGGTGAACCGGATCCTGCGCGGGCATGGCGGCTACTGCGTGCAGCTCAACACCGCCTTTTCGGTGCTGCTGGCCGCACTGGGCTACCAGGTCAGCAGGCATGCCGCCGGCGTCCAGGCCAGTTCCGGCATGCCGGCCGTCAATGCCGACGTCGCGCCGCACATGGCCTTGTCGGTCCGGCTCGACGGCGAGTCCTGGCTGGTCGACGTCGGGCTCGGTGACGGGCTGCACGAGCCGCTACCAGCCCGGCCGGGGCCCTATCAGCAGGGCCCGTTCAGCTACCGGTTGACCCGGTCGGACACCGAACCCGGTGGGCTCCGACTGGATCACGATCCGCGGGGTTCGCTGACCGGCATCGACGTCCGGCTGGCACCGGCCCGTCAGCGGGACTTTCTCCGGTGGCACCACTACCTGGTGAGCTCGCCCGAATCGCGACTGGTGCGGGCGCTGACCGTCATGCACCGCGACGCGGACAGCATCGACGCCCTGACCGGTTGCCTGCTGCGCCACGTCGACGGCAGCGGCCGGACGGTCCGTGAGCTGGACACCCGTGCCGACTGGTCGGACGCGCTGGCCGACATCTTCTCGCTCAGGCTCACCGACCTCGGACCCGGGGCCGGCGAGGCATTGTGGACGAAGGTGCGGACCGCCCACGAGCTGTGGCTGGCCCGCAAGGCTGCCAGCCGCGCGTCCTGAGCCGGCTGGGCCGACCTGCCGGCACCAGTGCCGCCGTTCCCGCATCGCCGCGCCGCTAACCGAGCCGGATCGGCAGCTCATCCAGGCCGCGGCCCACCCAGGTGTCGCGGCAGACCGGCGGACCGGCGGCGGCGAGATCGGGAAACCGGCGCAGCAGCCGGGGCAACGCGATCTGAGCCTCCATCCTGGACAGCGGCGCGCCCAGGCAGAAATGGCTGCCGGCACCGAAGCTCAGCGGCTGGCTGGCACCGCGATCCGGGTCGAACCGGCCCGGGTCGGCGAACCGGCGGGGGTCCCGGTTGGCCGCTCCAAGGATCAGCACCAGCTTCGTGCCGGCAGGCACCGGGTGGCCCAGCAGGTCGACCTCGGTGGCGGCCCACCGGCTGGTGGCCTGCACCGGCGCCTCGAACCGCAAGGTCTCTTCCACGTAGCCGACCGAGAAACCCGGCTCGGCGCGCAGCCGCCCGGCATGGTCGGGGTGCTGGAAGGCCAGCAGCAGGCAGTGTCCGAGCAGGAAGCTGGTCGTCTCGAAACCTGCCGTCAGCAGCAGCATCAGGTTGGCCACCAGTTCCTGCTGGCTGAGTTGCTCGACCCCGGAGTGCGTCAGCGCGCTGACCAGGTCGCCGGCCGGCTCCAGCCGGCGACGCTCGATCAGGGCCACGAAGTACTCGCCGAGGTCCTGCATGGCGAGGTCGGCCACCGCCAACTCCTGCTGGTTGGTGATGCCCTCCAGCGCGATCGTCACGTCGGCGGCGATCCGGCGGAACCATGCCTGGTCGTGCTCGGGCACGCCCAGCAGCGCGCTGACCACCGCGATCGGCAGCCGGGAGGCGAACTCGGCGATGAAGTCGACCGGAGCGCCGCCACCGCCGGCACCGGCCAGCCGATCCAGCAACCGGTCGGTCATCCGCTCGATGACCGGCCGCAGCCCGGCGACCCGGCGTGCGGTGAAGCCACCGCTCACCAGCCGGCGCATCCGAGCGTGATCGGGTTCGTTGTGGTAGAGCATCGAGTCGATGTAGCCGCGCAGCGCGGGATGCTCGCGCCAGTCGGGGTAGATGGCGTCATAGCTCGGACCGTCCTGCACTCTGAGCCGGCTGTCACGCAGGGCGGCATCGCATTCGGGGTACCCGACGACGACCGTCAGGCCGGGCCGGACCCGCACTACCGGACCATGCGCACGAAGCAACTCATACCGGGGGTAGGGATGCGTGCGCCCGGGTGAGCCGACCAGGTCCCGGATCGTCTCCAGCGGCGACTGGGCGGCGGGCCGATCGAGGATCGCCAAGGTCGGAGTTCCTTCCTGCCGGCCACCGCCTGATGCCCCGCCAGCTGGCGGCCCTTCGACGATGGTGCGCCGGCCGGCACCGTCCCTGCCTCTTCGGCGATGCGCCGATCGGCGGTACCGCGGGCGGCTACGGCCGGAAGAGCGCCTGGTCCATGGTGCGCAGGTCCTCGGCAACGGTGATCGGAAAGCCGATCAGGTCGAGCACCTCCCGGCGCAGGTCGATGCCCGGTGCGATCTCGATCAGCACGATGCCGTCGGCGGTGATGTCGAAGACGGCCCGCTCGGTGATGATCCTGGCCTGCTGGCCGCGGCGCACGCCGGCGCCGGCGCGGTAGGTGATCAGCTCGACCTCGGCGACGAACTTGGCGACCCTGCCTTCCTGCCGCACGCCCAGCCGGCCGTCCATGCTGCTGACCTGCAGGCCCTGGGTGGTGAAGGTACCGGCGAAGACCAGTCGGCGCACGCTCTCGGCGATGTCGAGGAATCCGCCACCGCCGGGGCTGGCCGTGCCGAACCGGCTGACGTTGACATTGCCCCCGGCATCGATCTGGGCGAAGGCCAGCACCGCGAAGTCACAGCCGCCGCCGTGGATGAAATCGAACTGGGAGGCACCGTCCAGCAGTGCTTCGGGTGAGTAGTTGGCCGAGAACTGCCAGCCGTTCATCACCACCCCGCCGAACGGCCCGTGCTCGGTGGTCAGCATGTAGTCGTTCAACCGGCTGCCGTCCAGGCCGCCGTCCTCGGCCAGCGCCAGGATCGCGTCGGAGGATCCACCGAAGCCCAGGATGGTGGTCTCCCCCGCCCGAAGCTCCCGGGCCACCCGGCGGGCGATCACCTTGTCCGCGCCGGCCGGCAGCCGGGGCAGCCGCTGGACCGCGTCGGGCACCGGGGCCAGGTAGCCAGGATCTGCCAGCACATCGGTGCCGACCGGCTGACCAGGGACTACCACCACATGATCGACCAGCACGCCCGGGATCCGCACCTGATGGGCGGCCCGGCTGCCACGCGGCACGATCCTGGCGACCTGGGCGATGACGGTTCCGCCACTGGCCTTGACCGCCAGTGCCAGGGCCAGGTTCGCCGAGGTGAGCGGCAGGTCCTCGAACGAGAGGTTGCCGTGCTCGTCGGCGGTGCTGGCCCGCAGGATGCCGATGTCCAGCGGCCAGCTGGGGTAGAACAGCAGCTCCTCGCCGCGAAATCGCACCAGCTCCACCAGGCCGTCCTGAGCCAGGTCGGTGAACTTGCCGCCGCCGTGCCGCGGGTCGATGTAGGTCCCCAGCCCGATCCGGGTCAGGTAGCCCGGGCTGCCCCGGGCCACCTCGCGCAGCCAGTGCATGCTGGCGCCGATCGGCCAGCTGTGCGCCTGGACCAGGTTGTTCCGGATCAGCTCGGCCAGCGCCGGGCGGGCACCGGTCACCGGATGCCGTGGATTGATGTACGAGCCGGAGATGATCCGGCGCATCAGGCCCGGCCTGGCGACGTGGTCCATGCCGGCGATGCCCATCGCATCCCCGGTGGCACACGGGAAGTAGAAGCTGAGCTGGCTGGGCGAGCCGGTCGCTTCGAAGCGCTCGCCGAGCGCGCGGAGCACCGCGTCCGGGGTGATCCAGCCGAGCACCCCGGTGCAGGCCACCGACTGGTGATCGGTGATCACCGCCACGGCGGTCGCCAGGTCGCACACCTTGCTCCCGGGCCCCCGGCTCATCGGGTGAGGTCGCGTGGGGGACGGGCGAACCTGGCGAAACTGAGTCGGGCGGTGTCGGAGTAGCAGTCCAGGCCGAACATCCACGAGGTCCGGGTATCCAGGCTTTCGGCCGCGCCGGTGCCGGCGTCGGCAAGCGCGCGCTTGGTGGAGGCGACCGCGTGCGGCGGCAACGCGGCTAGCCTGAGGGCGATGTCGCGCGCGCGCCGCACCGCCTGGCCCGGCTCGCTGACCTCGTCCACGGCGCCGAGGCGGTACAGCTGCTGCCCGGACAGCGCCCGGTCACCCCATACCAGCCGTCGGGAGGTAGCCGGTCCGACCCTGGCCAGCAGGCTCTGCAGTCCCCACGGCGGCACCCAGCCGAGCCCCACTTCCGGCAATTGCCAGCGAGCCTGGCCGGCACTGACCACGACATCGCAACTGGTTGCCAGCAGGAAGCCGCCGCCGAGGGCGAAGCCCTCCACCGCGGCCACCACCGGGATGCCGAGCTGCTGGAGCGTCCGGGCCAGGTAGCCGGCCCGCGCCTCGTGTCGGACCCTCTCGGCGACCGGCAGCCCGGCCAGTTCGGTCAGATCCGAACCGGCGCAGAACCCCGGCGGGGATCCGGTCAGCACCACGGCCCGGACGTCGGGATCGTCGTCGAGTTCGAGCAGGATCGTCGCCAGCCGGTCCACCAGCGCCGCGTTGAGCGCGTTGCGCACGGCCGGCCGGTTCAGCCGCAGCACCACCGTGCCACGGCTGTCGCCCTCACGCAGGACAGTCGCTTCGGCCTCGTCGAGCATGTCGCGGTTCCTCCCACGGGTGAAGCGGCCGGCCGCCGCGCTTCCCGCCGTTACGCAGGTCGCAAGGCTCGCGCCGGCCGCCCCACCCGGCCACGCCGGTATCAGCGCAGCGAACGGAAGAACTCCTGGACGTCGGCGGTGAGCAGCTCCGGCTGCTCCAGCGCGGCGAAGTGGCCGCCCTTGTCGAACTCGGTCCAGCGGTTGATGGTGGCGATGTCGCGCTCGGCGAACCGCCGGATCGGCAGGAAGGGATCGTGCGGGAACACCGCCACCCCGACCGGCACCGTGATGGGCGGCGGCGCGGCACCGCTGGCCGCCAGCCGGAGCATCTCGGCACCCTCGTAGTAGAACTGCGCCGAGGACCCCGCGGTGCGGGTAAACCAGAAGATCGACACCACGGTCAGCATCCGGTCGCGGTCGACCGCGTCCTCGGGCACCTTCTCCGAGTCGGTCCACTCCTTGTACTTCTCCACGATCCAGGCGAGCTGGCCGACCGGCGAGTCGTTG
The DNA here is from genome assembly GCA_035940975.1 of Jatrophihabitans sp. Taxonomy (GTDB): domain Bacteria; phylum Actinomycetota; class Actinomycetes; order Mycobacteriales; family Jatrophihabitantaceae; genus Jatrophihabitans_A. The sequence continues at coordinate 22,950 of DASZEI010000165.1, forward strand.
AGGCCGTACGCCAGGGTCTGCGGCCTGGTGGACATGATCTTCATGTAACCGGACAGGTGCTGGTCGAACTGAATCAGCTTGCCCAGCCGCTGGCCGTCGAACTCGCTGAGGCCCTCGAACTCGGTGGGGTCGCCGGACGGGAAGGCCAGCAGCATGTTGACGTGCACGCCGATCAGGTGCTGCGGGTGCATGGTCCCCAGCGCGAGCGAGATCGGCGAGCCGGCGTCGCCACCCTGCGCGCCGTAACGCTCGTAGCCCAGCTCGGCCATCAACTGGGCCCAGGCGTTGGCGGTCCGCGGCACGTCCCAGCCGCCGGACGGAGGCAGCGGGCTGGAGAACCCGAAGCCGGGGATCGAGGGAATCACCAGATGGAAGGCGTCGGCCGGGTTGCCACCGTGCGCCCGGGGGTCGGACAGCGGGCCGATGACGTCGAGGAACTCCACGACGGAGCCCGGCCAGCCGTGGGTGAGCAGCAACGGCACCGCATCCGGCTCGGGCGACCTGACATGCAGGAAGTGCACGGTGGCGCCGTCGATCTCGGTGGTGAACTGGGGATACTCGTTCAGCTGGGCCTCGGCAGCGCGCCAGTCGTAGCTGGTCCGCCAGTACTCGGCGAGGTCTTTCAGGTAGTCGAGCGGCACCCCTCGCTCCCAGCCGACGTTGGAAAGCTCGTCCGGCCAGCGGGTGTTCTCCAGCCGGCTTCTCAGGTCCTCGAGGTCGGCCTCAGGAATCTCGATGCGGAACGGCTTCATACTTCCTCCGAAACATTATCTGCGGTGGATGGGTGGACTCGGGGAACGAGCCGGGACCGGCGTACGCGGTAGCAGCGGTGTGCCGGCCCCGGCTGGTGGCACGCCTCCGGCCGGCTGGGTAGCGTCTTCCGCATTCGTTCCAGCCGGCAGCTGGCGTGGGCACTGGCTCCTGCATCCTGCCCGCGGCCTGCCGCGTCAGGCATCTTCGGGATTGCCTTGGCGGGCCAGGGCAATCTGGCTGGTTGCTGATCAAGCAGGTGCGCGTGCAGGCTGGGTGCGGCCAGCCCGGGTACCTCAGGCCGGCCAAGCAGTGCCGTGATCAGTCCGCCGAAGCCCGCCGGAACGGCCCGGCACCGGGCCCGGCGGCGATCGGTCGGCATCGACAGGGTCGTGGACGTCCCGAGGCCTCCGGGCCAGGCAGCGACGCCGCTCGTTCTAGAAGTCACGCCGCAAATTCCGCACTTGCGGAGATGCCCTGCACGCTGCCGGGTGGGACGGTTCGTACCGGCTCCGGACAGCCACCGTTGCCCCGGCGGTCACCGGCTGACACGCACCCCGCGGCACCGGCTCCGCTCCGACCATGTTCGTGATGACAAGCCCGGTCGAACGGTTCTTGGACATCGCTATCTTAGGAGGAAAATGTGTTGACGACCGAAGTTCCGACGCGGGCTGAGCTGGTTCAGCGCGCGTCTGACTTGGCACCGCTCATCCAGCAGCATGCTGCTTGGGCAGAGGAGAACCGGCGGCTGAGCGACGAGGCGATCGACGCCATCGCCGGCGCCGGCCTGTTCCGCCTCCGGACCCCGGCACGGTACGGCGGCTATGAGGTGGACACCCGCACCCTGGTGGATGTCGCCGCCCAGCTCAGCCGTGCCGACGGGTCCACCTCGTGGGCGGCATCGGTGTACTGGATCCCGACCTGGATGGCATGCCAGTTCCCCGACCAGGTACAGGACGAGGTGTTCTCGACCCCGGACGTCCGGATCTGCGGAACGCTGAGCCCGAGCGCGATGGCCACCCCGGTGGACGGCGGCGTGGTGGTGAACGGCAAGTGGGGTTTCATCAGTGGCGCCCCGCATGCGCACTGGCAGGAGATCGTCGCGATCCAGGTCGGCCCGGACACCGAGCCGATGCCGATCATCGCCCTGGTTCCGATGTCGGACCTGATCATCGTCGATGACTGGTACACCTCGGGCCTGAAGGGCACCGGAAGCGTCAGCACCGTCGCCAACGAGGTGTTCGTTCCGCAGGACCGGATCATGCCGCTGCCGGCGATCCTGCAGGGTCAGGGATTCTCGGAGATTAACTCCAAGTCGCCGATCTACAACGCGCCGCTGCTGCCGGTCGCGGCGGCGTCCTCGGTGGGCAGCGTGCTCGGGCTCGGGTTCGCCGCCCAGGACACCTTCATGCAGCGGTTGCCGGAGCGCAAGATCAGCTACACCACCTACACCAGCCAGGGTGAGGCTCCGCTGACCCACCTGCAGGTTTCCGACGCGTCGATGAAGATCGACGAGGCGGAGTTCCACGCGCACCGGCTCGCCTCCGTGGTGGATACCAAGTGCGCCGAGCGTTCGGAGTGGACGATCGCGGACCGGGCCAAGGCTCGGGCCGACATGGGCGCGGTATGCAAGCTGGCCAAGGATGCGGTGGAGATCCTCAACTCGGCCAGTGGCGGCTCCTCCATCTACTCCGACGTGCCGATGCAGCGGATCTCTCGCGATGTCCAGGCCATCAACCTGCACGCCCTGATGCACCCGGACACCAACTCCGAGCTCTACGGCCGCATCCTCTGTGGCCAGGAGCCCAACACCCTCTACATCGGAGCGAGCGTTCCACGGCCCTCCGGGGCGGCTTGTCGAGCCGGTCTGTTGGCTGTGGGCGGTCGAGGACGTACCACGACGACACCGATGGTCGGGCTGACCATCGGTGTCGTCGTCTTCCCGCGGCGCGGCGTGCGGCTGCGCCCAGGCCCGCCCCGGGCCGCCTCACCGAGACTCCCGAAGGGGCGACCGTCCCCCCAGCCGGGGACGACCGGCGCCGTGCCCCGAACATTGTTCCAGCGCGGCGAAATCATTGCGCCCGCAATGGCTGCCATGGCGCGTCGGTGACCCGCCAAGCAGAATTCGATGGGGCAATGCTTGAATTTATGCAGCCGCCGGGTGTCTGCACCCGGTCCCATATCATATGCGCGCCGGCGGCAACTGCCCGGGGCTACTGGTGCCGGCAGATGGGATGCGAGGCGAATTCTCGACCGCGAGGGCGTCGTCACGGCGGTCACCGGCGGGTAATTGCCATTGACACGGAAATGGCGGCACGCCGATACCGCGAGACGATTGACCGGTCCACTCGAAGTCGGAGGGGCACCGGCGCGTGGACCTCCCCCGTACCACCAGTCACAAGATCCACGCGCCGGAAAGGATCAGGCTAAAGCAAACCAGCCGATGCCGGATCTCCGCGCTTGCCGCTCCGGACCGTCGAAGAATCACAGGTAATTCTGTTTTTCGCATAACACGGACCTCGGAGCCGAAATGCAGGAGGAACCTATCCCTCAACCTGCGCCTTAGTGTTGATCCAGGCACCTGTGATCAGCTCGCATTCATTGGGTATTTTAGCCACTCTATTCGTGCGATATTACCCAGAAGTAAAGTTGTGATTCATACTTTTGCCTCAGGCACTACCTGCGCCGCCGGTCCGAGCCGGTGCGTCGGGGCCGCCGGGGACGTCGAGCTGAGCCTCTCATCAGCCCTGACCCGGGCGGCTCGTCCGCGGGTCCGCCGAACCGCCGCGATCGTCGCCGGTTCGCAGCGATGAGCGAGAAAACCCCGTGTGGCACGATGGATTCGGTTGTCGGCAGCGCACTTGCTTGCACCCCGCAAGTGCGATTCTGATAGCCGTCGCGCGGTCTCGGACGGCAACGGAGCCCTTCCGGTCACAGTGGCCGGTGACCGCCGCCCTGCTTGCCACCGGCTCGGCACCGGCTCTGCCCGCGGTCGGGCCGGCCCGCACCCAGGTTCAGCCCAGTAAGTACCGAGCCTCGGCTCCAGGACTGCGCCGGGAAGCTGATATTGGGAGGCCTTGCAGACACAAGTCATTGCCTCTTCACTCGTGCGCAACCTGCCCCAAAACTTCCCTTTCGGCCGCTGGAGCGGCAGACTAAAGGTGGCCCGCAGCGACGGGTCGACTGCAGTGGGTTACGTACGAAGTCAGTATGTCTCTTTTACACACCTGGTGCTAAGGTCGCGTCGAGGAAGCTCGGCCAATGCAGCAGGTTCTCATCAGAATGCCAAGGTGGGCACAATCATGTCATTGTCCGGGACAATTAGCATGTTGGCTGAGCTTCACAACGCGGCCACGTATCTCGGTCGGCTCGACAAGCTCGGGACTTTGCTCAGAGCCGGTGGTTGGCTTTGCCATTACGTTATCCATATGGTGACGGCTGGATAAATGCACCTCCTCATATACATCGGAGTTCTCCCCCCTTTGTTACCCCCTCATGCATCCGTAAAGCGATGCCGGACTCAGACTTGGTCAAACAGATCCAAGGAGGAACTGTGCAGATTGCCGTCGAACGCGTTATAACTAATATGTGGGAGCGGTACGACGAACCGCTATCCCTCGAATAAATGGCGGACATGGCGGTGTTCAGCCGGTTCTACTTCTCCAGGGTCTTCCGCAGCATCACCGGCACATCGCCCGGGAGGTTCCTGACGGCCATCCGGCTCTACAAGGCCAAGAACCTGCTGCTCGAGACCACCATGAGTGTCACCGACATCTCATACCAAGTCGGTTACAACAGTCCCGGCACGTTTTCCAGCCGGTTCACCCGCAGTGTCGGCATTTCACCGGCGCGCTATCGCTACCTGTCCGAGACCGGGATTCCAGCTCCTGACTTCCCGCTTGCCACCGGCCATCACATCGGTGGGGTGCGCGGCTCGGTGACAGTTCCGGAGACCGGCACGCCGACCCGGGTGTATGTGGCGCTCTTCGACAGCACCATTCCCCAGGGCACTCCGCTCGGGTGCGCGGTGCTCGACGGCGACGCCAGCTACGAGCTCACCGAGGTGCCGGACGGCCAGTGGTTCATCCACGCCACCGCGGTGGCCGTGCACAACCTCGACCCGCGCCCGTGGATGCGCAAGCCGGTGTTCGTGGCCGCCAGCCGGCCGATCAAGGTCGTGGCCGGCCGCACCGCGACGGCGAACGTGGAGTTGCGGCCGCCGCGGCTGACGGATCTGCCGATCCTGCTGGCGCTGCCCGAGCTGGACAGCCGGGTGCCGACGGCGCCCGCGGTGCTGCGCACACCGCCCGAGGCCGACTGGCAACGACCGAGCGCTGTCGATTCCGGTTCGAGCAGGGCCTGGGCCGGCAGTGCCCGGCTGGTGGTGACCTGACGGCGGCGATCGCCCCGCCGGCCGCGACAGGCCTGGCATGAACCGGAGCGGGTGCACCTGGTAACCAGGGTGCACCCGCTCCGGTTTGTGCGCTCTGCGGACCGGATGTCCGGTAGCGCGGCGGCCGGGTCAGGAATCTCCGGACAAGCCGAAGGCCCCGTCCGGCCCGCACACCCTGGTGGGTGGCGGTGGACGGGGCCTGCCAGCGACCGCGTCGCTCAGTCCGCGGAACTGACCAGCATCGGCAGCCCACCCCGAACCCGCAGCGAGAGCATCGGCTCGGGCACCACCCGGTAGCCGGGCAGCTTGGCCAACCGGAGCTCCCGCACCACCGAGGAGATGACGAACACCGCCTCCATCATGCCGAGATGGTTGCCCACGCAGAACCGCGGACCGGCACCGAACGGGATATAGGCATAGCCCGGCCGGTTGGCCGTCCGGCTCGGATCGAAGCGCTCCGGATCGAAACGCTCCGGATCGGTCCAGAACTGCGGGTGCCGGTGCATCGTGTACGGGCAGACCACCACGTCCGCGCCGGCCGGCACGTGGTAGCCGCCGATCTCGTCCTCGGCCTGCGCCAGCCGCGGCAGGATCCAGACCGGCGGGTAGAGCCGCATCACCTCTTCGACCACCATCGAGGTGTAGGTCAGGCGATGCAGGTCCTCATAGGTCGGCGATCGGTCCCCGAGCACCTCGACGGCCTCGTCGTGCAGCCGCTGCCAGACCTGTGGATGCTTGTCGAGAAGGTAGAAGGTCCAGCCCAGGGTGCTCGCCGTGGTCTCGTGGCCGGCCAGCAGCAGGGTGACCAGCTCGTCGCGCATCCGCTGCTTGCCTACCACCGGATCGGGTTCACGCCGGGTCGAGTCGATCAGCCGCGACATCACGTCGTCGCCGTCGCCGTCGCCACTGCGGGAGAGCCGATCGGCCACCAGCCCGTCGACGACATGCTCGAGGTTCTGCCGGGCCTTGCGAAAGCGCAGCTGCTTGGGAAGCGGTACCCACATCGGGACCATCCCCAGCGTGACCATCTCGAACATCGCCTGGTCCTGGACAGCCTCGAACGAGTGACCGACGCCGGCGTAGGCGCTGAGGTCGGCGTCGAGCAACGACTGGCCCAGCACTCCCAGCGTGAGCCCGGTCATCTCCTGCATGATGTCGACCGGCCCGGCGCCCTCGTGACTGCGTAACCGCTCGACCAGCCGGCTCGCCTCGGCCGCGATGACACCGGCCTGCTGGGCGATCCGCTTGGCCTGGAACACCGGCTGGATCATCTTGCGCTGCTTGCGCCACAGCGGCCCGTCGCTGGTGAGCAGGCCGTCCCCGATCGCCCGCTTGGCCTGCACGAGGCCGATGCCCTTGTGATAGTTGCCGGCGTTGTCGGCCAGAACATGCTTGGCGTACTCGGGATTGTTGAAGAAGTACAGGGTCTTCGGGCCGATCGAGATCCGGACGGCGTCCCCGTATTCCGACGCGGCGAGATTCATCAGGCCCAGCCGGTTCCAGGTCAGCTTGTTCAGCAGCCCGAAGGTTGCCGTGCGGGGCGGTCCGGGCGGTGTGCGCCGAGTGAGCGTGGCGGTCGGTCCCGTCATCGGCTAGATCCGTCCCAGAGTGATGAACGCATCGGCGATCCGCTGCCGCCACAGCTCGTAGGCCGGCAGGTCGTCGACCGCCGGGCCCTCGGGTCGAAGGTCGGTGCTGGTCTGCGAAGCCTGCTCCGCAGTCATGCCGCAGAACACCGCGGTGGCCAGTCCGGTGTGCGGGGTCACCAGACCTGCCTCCAGCCGGGCGGTGGCGGCGAACGCCGAGCCCTGGGCGACCTGCGGGCGGTACTTTCCGGCGCGCTCCCAGAAGGCCAGCAGTTCGTCCTCGCCGGCACCACCGGCGTAGGTGGCCGCCAGGCCCGCGCCGCTCCAGAGATCAGGCTGGCGGGACTCGGGAAACTTCTCGAGCATGCTGGCCACCAACTCGGCCTCGGTGCCGCCGACGAACCACAATGCCCGTCCGATGCCCTGGTCGATCGCGTGATTGGCGTACCACTGCTGGCCTTCGGTGGGCCAAGGAAATTCCGGTTCCTGGTATTGCCGGATCACGTACTTGTCGGTCTTGAAGTAGGCCTGATGAAAGCCGAAACCGTCCAGTACCAACCAGCGCATCAGCGGATCGGCGACGGTGACCCTCGACCAGCGGAACCGGGGTAGCCGGGCCATTGCCCATCCCACTCCGATGTAGGCCATATAGGCGTGCTGGCGAGCCCGGCCGCTCAGGAACTTCGACACGTTGTGGCTGGAACCGACCGGCAGGCCATCCAGCATCGCATAACCCATTGCCGCGCCCTCGTAGGCAAAGCCTTTGAACTGCGGAGCAATCTGCTCCAGTCGCTGCTCGCACTCGGCTGTCGTCCGAGCCTCGACGGCGTAGCCGTAGCCGGTCAGGAACGTCGCGCCCACCGTCTCCAGCAACTGCTTGGCAGCCGGGCTCTTGTCGTTGAAACCACGGACATCCAGCTTTGTCTCGGACATGTTCGGGGTAAGGATGCGGCGCCGAAGCGCCCTCAAGCCGGGCAATGTTCTTCTCCCTCGAGGGGTCGTCACGACCTAGAGATACCGATGAACGAATGCTTGCAGTGCCGGAAAAATGGTGCTTACTCCGTCGTGCCTACTCATTCGCCCGCACCGATAAGCTCGCTTGCGGCCGGGGCGGCC
>DASZEI010000166.1:0-6981 GCA_035940975.1 Jatrophihabitans sp.
GCCGTTCGCTGCGCCGGCCGAAGGTGCCGCGCCAGAACTCGAACAGCGGCGCCCGCACCACCAGCGCCGGCTCACCCTCGCCGAAGGTGCGGGGCTGGCCGTCCAGTTCCAGGGTGGTGGTTCCGAACTGGCCCAGCTTCATCGGCAGGACGGCTTCGAGCAGCGGAAAGGCGGCCGCCAGCGCGTCGGCCGGCAGCCCCGGCGCGCCGATCGCGCCGCGGATGTCGGCCTCGTGGCTGAGCGCGTCGTGCACCACCGGCAGCCAGACCCGGTCATCGGGCGCCACCTGCTCGAGCTTGGGGGTCTGCGCCCAGCGCTCGGCCACCAGGTCGGCCGCCGAGCGGTTCCGGCGGCTTTCCACGTGCTCGGCCGTCCAGGGGTCGGTGCCGACCCGGGCGAAGGACTCGGTGCCGAACGAGGTGGCCGCGCCGGCCAGGTGGGCCAGCACGTCGCGCACCGACCAGTCCGGGCAGGCCGGGGTGAGCTTGTCCAGGGTGGCATCGTCCAACGGTGTGACGAGGTCTTCTATCCGGCGCTCGGAGTCCACATACAACTGGTAGTACATCGACTGCCTCCTTGACGCCCCTGCGGGCGCACTCTCTACGATCAGGACGGGGGTAGGCCGGTCCGCTGAGCGGACAAACTGCCGCCAAACCTACAAGGCCGCAGCGCCAGACGGGAACTCGAAACATGACAGCCGAGACCACCTACGAACTCGACCGGCAGTACGTTTTCCATTCCTGGTCGGCGCAGGCAGCCCTGAAACCACTGGTGATCACCTCGGCGTCCGGCAGCTACGTCACCGATGGCGACGGCAACGAGTTACTGGACCTCAGCTCGCAACTGGTGAACACCAACATCGGCCACCAGCACCCGAAGGTGGTCGCGGCGATCAAGGCACAGGCCGACCTGCTCTGCACGGTCGCCCCGCAGCACGCCAACGCCGCCCGCGGCGAGGCGGCCAGGATGGTCATCGAGCGAGCGCCGGCGAACATGGCCAAGGTGTTTTTCACCAACGGCGGCGCCGAGGCGGTCGAGTACGCCGTCCGGATGGCCCGGCTGCACACCGGCCGCACCAAGGTGCTCTCGACCTATCGCAGCTACCACGGCGGCACCCAGACCGCGGTGAACCTGACCGGTGACCCGCGGCGCTGGCCCAACGACCTGGGCACCAGCGGCGCGGTGCACTTCTTCGGCCCGTTCCTGTACCGCTCGGCGTTCCATGCCACCACCGAGGCCGAGGAGTGCGAGCGGGCGCTGGCCCACCTGGAGCAGGTGATCGGCTTCGAGGGGCCGGCCACCATCGCCGCGATCATCCTGGAGACCGTTCCCGGCACCGCCGGCATCATGCCGCCGCCGCCGGGGTACCTGCAGGGGGTGCGCGAGCTGTGCGACCGGTTCGGCATCGTCTACATCGCCGACGAGGTGATGTGCGGCTTCGGCCGGACCGGCCGCTGGTTCGCCGTCGAGAACTACGACGTGGTGCCCGACCTGATCACGTTCGCCAAGGGCATCAACTCCGGCTACGTCCCGCTGGGTGGCGTGATCATCTCCGGCGAGATCTGCCGGACGTTCGACGACCGGGCCTTCCCCGGTGGGCTGACCTACTCCGGGCACCCGCTGGCGTGCGCGGCGGCGGTGGCGAGCATGGCCGCGATGACCGAGGAGGGCATCGTCGAGAACGCCGCCCGGATCGGCGAGCAGGTGCTCGGCCCGGGACTGCGCGAGCTGGCCGAGCGGCACCCGATGATCGGCGAGGTACGCGGGCTCGGGGTGTTCTGGGCGCTGGACCTGGTCACCGACCGGGCCACCAAGGAGCCGCTGGCCCCGTACGGCGGCACCTCGCCGGCGATGTCGGAGCTGGTCGGCGCCCTGAAGGCCAACGGCGTGCTGCCCTTCACCAACTACCACCGGTTGCACATCGTGCCGCCGTGCACCATCACGGATGAGGAGATGCGCCAGGGCCTGGCCGCCGTGGACAAGGCGCTGGCCGCCGTCGGTCACCACTACCAGGGCTGAGGTGTACCGGGGCTGAGTACCCGGGCCGGTTATGTGGTGCTACGAGCCCGGCAGGATGTTCACCGCGCGAGCGGCGATCAGCGCGACCGTCACCAGCGAGATCGCTGACTGCACCATGAAGAGCACCTTCGCCCAGCGGGACAGCGGCAGGGTGTCCGTGGGCGAGAATGCCGTCGAGTTGGTGTAGGAGACGAAGAGGTAGTCGATGACGATCGGCTCCCAGTTCAGCGCCAGCTCGGGATCGGTCATCTGCGGAAAGAGCAGGTCGGGTGTGCCGGCCAGGCCCAGTGCCCGGCTTGCCGGGCCGCCCCGGTCGTACTCCCAGTACCACAGGGCGAACACGATGGTGTTCGTCAGCCAGATCTCTCCGCCGCCGACCAGTAGTTCGACCGGTCGGATCTGGGCACCGGCAGTGATCTGGTGCACGAGCAGGCCCACCGACATCGCGTTGCTGGCCGCGACCACGGCCAGCAGCAGCAGGCTGCCGATCCGGACCCCGCGAGTGCGTCGCGACATCCGCTCGGGGTGGCTGACCACCAGCACGAGCAGGGCGATGAGTTCGGCGACCGGTATGACGTATCGGGGATGCACCACGAACCCGTCCGGAAGCAGCATCTGCAGGATCACCGCGGCCAGGATGGCCAGCGCGACCCACCAGCGCTGTTCGCCCTCGGTCCGGCGCTGCCACGCCGGCCGGCCATCGGCCTGGTCGGGAGCCGGGGCGCTTGCCGGGCCGTTGGATCGCCGGATGCTCACGCCCGGATTCTGAACCGCCGGAGCGGGCAGGCTCGGGAGGACGCGCAGACTGATCGTGCTGGAGCGGTGGGTTCGGCGACCAGGCCCGAGCGGCTAGGTTTCGGATGGACCCGTCGAGGCGGACGGGTGGTTCGGTGTCGAGCGGTTCGGTATCGAACGGTTCGGTCGAGTGGTTCGGGGGAGGCGCCATGCTGGTGCGGTTGGCACTCAGGCTGCTGCTGCTCGCGGTAGTCATCGGGGTGGTGGCAGAGATCGTGCCCGGCATCGAGGTGAACGGCGGGTTCGGCGCGCTGCTGTGGATCTCGGTGCTGTTCTCGGTGGTGAACGCCATCCTGGGGCCGGTGTTCAAACTGCTCAGCCTGCCGCTGATCGTGCTGAGCCTGGGGCTGTTCCTGCTCGTCGTCAACGCCGCGCTGCTCGGCATTACCGCCGGGCTCAGCAGCCATCTGGACGTCGACGGCTTCGGTACGGCGGTGCTGGGTGGGCTGCTGATCGCCGTGTTCAGCTGGCTCGCGGAGTTGGCGCTGCCGGCCCGGCGGCGCGACTATCGCTGGCTGCGGGAGTCCTGACATGAGCGATCCGGCAGTGGCCATCGAGGACCTGGTGGTGCACCGCGGCAAGCGGCAGGTGCTGTTCGACCTGAGCTGCCAGGTGCCGGCCGGCCAGGTCACCGGCCTGCTCGGGCCCAGTGGCGGCGGCAAGACCACCCTGCTGCGCGCCATCGTGGGAGTGCAGACGATCCGGTCCGGGACCGTGACGGTGCTGGGCCGGCCGGCCGGCGACCCGGCGCTGCGCACCCGGATCGGCTACGTCACCCAGGCGCCGTCGGTCTATGCCGACCTGTCGGTGCGCGACAACCTGCGCTACTTCGCCGCGCTGACCTCCGGCGCCGACCGGATCGAGGAGGTGCTGGCCTCGGTGGACCTGGCCGACCGGGCCGGCGACCGGGTCGATCAGCTGTCCGGTGGCCAGCGGGCCCGGGTCTCGCTGGCCTGCGCCCTGGTCGGCTCGCCGCCGTTGCTGGTGCTCGACGAGCCGACGGTGGGGCTGGACCCGGTGCTGCGGCGCGACCTGTGGAACCTGTTCCACGACCTGGCCCGGGGCGGCAGCACCGTCCTGATCAGCAGTCACGTGATGGACGAGGCGGCCCGTTGCGACCGGTTGCTGCTGCTGCGCGAGGGCCGGCTCTATGCCGACGACACCCCGGCGGCGATCCGGCAGCAGACCGGTGCCGACGATCTGGAAGAGGCGTTCCTGCGGCTGGCGTCCCAGCAGGTGCCCGGATGAACCCGGCGATCGCCGCGGCCACCGCCTGGCGGGTGCTGCGGCAACTGCGCAACGACCCCCGCACCATCGGGATGCTGGTGGTCGTCCCGAGCGCCCTGATGATCCTGCTGCGCTACATCTACAACGGCTCGCAGCAGACCTTCGACACGATCGGGCTGTCGTTGCTGGGGGTCTTTCCGTTCGTGACGATGTTCCTGGTGACGTCGGTGGCGATGCTGCGCGAGCGCACCACCGGAACCCTGGAGCGGCTGTTCACCACCCGGCTGGCCAAGCTGGACCTGCTGATCGGCTACGCGCTGGCCTTCGCCGTGGCCACCGCCGTCCAGATCGGCGTCGCCTGCCTGATCGCGTTCGGCTGGCTGGGCCTGAGCGCGCCGGCCGGGGTGGGGTGGGTGCTGGTGCTGGCCCTGGCCAGCGCGCTGCTGGGCATGTCGCTGGGCCTGCTGGTCAGCGCCTTCGCCGCGACCGAGTTCCAGGCCGTGCAGTTCCTGCCGGCGGTGGTGCTGCCGCAGTTCCTGCTGTGCGGGCTGCTGACGCCGCGCTCGCAGATGGTGGACGTGCTGCGCTGGCTGAGCAACGTGCTGCCGATGTCCTACGCGGTCGAGGGACTGACCCGGGTACGGCAGGGCAGCGTCGACGCGGTGCTGATCCGCGACGTGGCGGTGGTGATCGGCTGCATCGTCGCCGCGCTGGCCCTGGGCGCCGCCACCCTGCGCCGCCGGACGCCCTGACCCCGGCGGCCCGGTCAGCGGCGCCGGCGCCGACCCGAGCACAGCATCCGGTGCGCCGGTCCGGGCCGCGAGCCGGCCGGCCGGACAGCGGGCAACGCGGCCGTGAACAGCCAGGTAAGCACCCGGTCGGCGGACAGTTCCCGCTCCACCTCGGTCAGTTTCGAACGTTCTTCCTCAGACAGCGCCATGAGGTTCTCCGGCCACGCAGCAGTCAGGGCCAGCCATCGGCCGTCCGGACTGGGTAGGGCGCGTCTTCTACGCGCAAGCCGGCGGAGGAAGAGATCGCGGGTCGGGCTCTCATCGCCGGGAAGGGCTTTTCCACACTTACTCGAAATGCGGGTCGCCCGCAAGCGCATCCAGCTCCGCTTGGCAGCGTGCCGGGAGTGCGGGTAGACACAGAAGGCAGTGCGGAGGGGAGTTCAGCGATGGCGAACACGGTTGCCAACGTGCTGCTGGCGCGGTTGCGGGAGTGGAACGTCCGGCAGGTCTTCGGCTACCCCGGTGACGGGATCAACGGGCTGCTCGCCGCCTGGGGGCGGGCCGACAACGATCCGCAGTTCGTCCAGGCCCGGCATGAGGAGATGGCCGCCTTCGAGGCGGTCGGCTTTGCCAAGTTCTCCGGCCAGGTCGGGGTGTGCGCCGCGACCAGCGGGCCCGGCGCCATCCACCTGCTCAACGGGCTCTACGACGCCAAGCTCGACCATGTGCCGGTGGTGGCGATCGTGGGCCAGGCCGAGCGCTCGGCGATCGGCGGGTCCTACCAGCAGGAGGTGGACCTACCGACCCTGTTCAAGGATGTCTGCTCGGACTACGTGCAGCTGTGCATGGTGCCGCAACAACTTCCCAACCTGATCGACCGGGCCATCCGGATCGCGATCAGCGAGCAGGCGCCGACCTGCCTGATCTTTCCCTCCGACGTCTTCGACCTGGAGTACGCGCCACCCGAGCATGCGTTCAAGCAGGTGCCCTCCAGCCTCGGCCTCACCAGGGCCATCGCCCAGCCGGACGAGCAGGCGGTGCGGCAGGCGGCCGACATCCTCAACGCCGGCAGCAAGGTCGCGGTGCTGGTCGGCCAGGGTGCGCGCGGGTGCGTCGCCGAACTGACCGAACTCGCCGACCTGCTCGGCGCCGGCGTGGCAAAGGCCTTGCTGGGAAAGGATGTTCTGCCCGATGACCTGCCGTGGGTGACCGGCTCGATCGGGCTGCTGGGAACCACCGCGTCCAACCGGCTGATGATGGGCTGCGACACCCTGCTGACGGTGGGATCCAACTTTCCCTACACCCAGTTCCTCCCGCCGCTGGAGCAGGCCCGGGCGATCCAGATCGACCGGTCCGGCACCTGGATCGGCATGCGCTACCCCTACGAGCTCAACCTCGTCGGGGACGCCAGGGCCAGCCTGCGGGCCTTGCTCCCGCTGCTGGAGCGCAAGGCTGACCGGGCCTGGCGGGAGGAGGTCGAGAGCAACGTCGCGGATTCCTGGGACACCCTGCAGCGCCAGGCGCTGACCGATGCCGATCCGGTGAACCCGATGCGGATCTTCTCCGAACTGTCTGCCCGGTTGCCCGGCAACGCGATCGTGGCGGCCGACTCGGGCAGTGCCGCCAACTGGTACGCCCGGCACCTCCGATTCACCGGCGAGGTCCGCGGCTCGCTGTCGGGGACGCTTGCCACCATGGGCCCCGCGGTGCCGTACGCCATCGGCGCCAAGTGGGCGCACCCGGACCGGCCGGCGATCGCGCTGGCCGGCGACGGCGCCATGCAGATGAACGGCCTGGCTGAGCTGATCACCATCGCGCACTACTGGCAGCAGTGGAGCGACCCGCGGCTGATCGTCGCCATCCTGCACAACAACGACCTCAACCAGGTCACCTGGGAGTTGCGGGCGATGGGCGGTGCCCCCAAGTTCGCCGAGTCCCAGACCCTGCCGGACGTCGACTATGCCGCCTTCGCGCGCGGCCTGGGCCTGGCCGGGCTGAACATCGACACCCCGGAGGCGATCGGACCGGCCTGGGACGAGGCGCTGTCGGCGAACCGCCCGACCGTGCTCGACGTCCGCTGCGACCCCGACATCCCGCCGATCCCGCCGCACGCGGACTTCGAGCAGGTCAAGGACGCCGCCGAAGCAGTCATCAAGGGCGATCCGGACGCCGCCGGCATCGTGCGGAAGGGCATCAAGACCAAGGCACA
>DASZEI010000167.1:0-8410 GCA_035940975.1 Jatrophihabitans sp.
TCGTTGGGAAAAGTGGTCAGGTCGAAATCGCGTGGCGTCAACAGCTCGGCATAGGCGCTGGCGACCCGCCGGGGAGTCTGCAGCAGGTGCTCGGCGTCCGGGTTCTGGCCCAGCGCGACCAGCAGCGCCCGCACCGCGCGCTCGGCGCCGGGAAGGTCGATCGGCGGCACGGAATTGACGATGCGCAAGGCATGGGGTGCGGCAACCGCGGCCGGGGGGTCGAAGGCCTCGGCCGGTGCCGGATCGGCCTCTTGATCCAGCTGCGCCGATGCTGCGACGTTGACCATGACGGCTCCTTCTATCGGACTACGAAAGGTACGTTAGACCGCTGACATTCTTTCGTCAATGGGAGTATCTTTTAGAACATGCAGGGAGCGCGGATGCCACCGTCGCAGCATGAGGCTGCCCTGCAGGAGCAGTTGCGCAGCGTCGCCTCGCTCGGCGAGCCGGTGCGCCGGACCCTCTACCGCTACGTCGCGGAGCAGTCCGAGCCGGTGAGCCGGGAGCAGGCGGCCAGCGGGGTCGGCGTCGCTCATCACATCGCGAAGTTCCACCTGGACAAGCTCGAGGAGGACGGCCTGCTGGAGGTGGAGTACCGGCGCCCCGCCGGCCGTACCGGACCCGGTGCCGGGCGGCCGGCCAAGTTCTACCGCCGAGCCGACCGTGACATCGCCGTCAGCGTGCCCGAACGTCGCTACGAGCTGCCCGGACGGCTGATGGCCGAGGCGATCCTGGCCAGCACCGCCTCGGCGGAGCCGGTGTCAGCCACGCTGCGGGCGGCGGCCCAGGCAGCCGGCGAGCGGATGGGACGCCAGGCGGGCCAGCTGGCCGGCTGCCGGCCCGACCCGGACGAGCTGGCCGCGGCGGTCTGCGGCGTGCTGGAGGCCGAGGGCTACGAGCCCCGGGCCACCTTCGACCGCATCACCCTGAGCAACTGCCCCTTCGCCAGCCTGGCCAAGGACTTCACCAGCCTGGTGTGCGGCATGAACCTCAACCTGATGCGCGGCCTCGTCGAAGGCTTGGCCGACGGTTCAGCCGACGAGCCGTTGCAGGCCCGGCTCGACCCGGCGGCCGGCCGGTGCTGCGTCACGCTGAGCCGGTCGCGGGACTGACAAGCCGGTCGCGGGACTGACAAGCGGTCGCGAGATTGACAGCCGGGACAGCAGCGCCGCGGCACCACCCGGAGGCGATGCCGCGGCGCGCGGAGCGGCCGGCTCAGTTACCGGCAGCGACTTCTCAGAAGGTGATACCCCGGTTGGCGAAAGCGGTACGGACCGCGTTGGCCGCCTTGACGCCGTCGCGAGCCAGCGCCTTGTTGTAGGTGGCCTTGGCCGCCGCGCTGAACGAGGTGTCCGGCGCGAAGTCGAACTGGGCGTCCACGATCGTGGTGTCGGCCCGGCGCGAGCCGAGGCCGAGGGAGATGTAGGAGTTGCGGATGTCCCACAGCGCCCGGCTCCAGATCATCCCGTCGTGGTGCACCTCACCGGACTTGTCGGCCACGGTCAGGTTGGTGTCCAGCCGGCGGATGCAGTGCGGCACCTTGCTGGTGTAGGAGGTCGAGTCCCAGTCCATCGAGCAGGCCAGGTCGGTCTTGACCGGCCAGCCGTACTGCTGGGCGGCGTCCAGGCCGACCGTGATGCCGAGGTAGTCGCCCCACGCCTCGCCGATCGAGCCGGCTTCCTCGCTGGTGCCGTAGCCGGGCACCTGAGCGGCATGCACCGCGTGGCCGTACTCGTGCACGATCACCTCGGCGTCCTCGGCGTCGTCCACCCCGCCCTTGCCGAACCGGAGCCGGAACGGCTTGTCGGTCTGGTAGGAGTTGTCGCCGCCGTACTGGTCGATCTTGACCTGCATCTGCTCGGCGTTGACCGCGCGCAGCGTCGAGCCGAAGCCGAGCGACTGCAGGTACTCCTGGGCCTGGTTGACCCAGAAGTAGGCCATCACCTGCTCGAACTGGTCGGCGTGCCGGTCATAGACGAAGGTGTTGGTCGCGGAGTAGGCCGGCGTGCCGGTGGCCGACTGGACGCTCACCCACTTGCCGGTCAGGTAGCCCGAGCCGTCCAGGTTGCGCAGCTGAACCGTCGCGTACTCACTCGCCGGCACCGCGGTGGCCGAGTCGTTGTCATCGGTCAGGCTCTCGTTGCCGCTGGACTGCACCGGGTTGACCTTGAAAACGCTGGCGGTGCCGGTGCTGCTGCTGACATCCGGCTTTGCCGCGCCGGCATAGGCGGCGGGGCTCAGCTGCACCGTCAGGGCAGCCAGGGCGCAGCCGGCGAGGGCTACGCGGGTGGTGCGGGGTGTGAGCATCTGTACCTCCGTGAAAACAGCCGGGATCGCCGGCTGTGCTGTGTGTGTTGTGGGTCGTCCCCAGGTGGTCAGGGTATGCGGATTCTGTCCGGTCCGGGGGCGCCGGTCAACACACAGCGCTGACAGACCTGAGAGCCGGCTGTCAGAACCGCCAGCGGGTCGCGCCGCCGGGCTCGGTGGTCCCGAGCGCGGTGGCGGTGCGCGGGGTCAGCCGGTACACGTGCCACGGCGGCGGCCCGGCGGACGGAGCGCTGTACTCGGCGGTCAGCGCCCGACCGGTCTCGTCCACCCGCGCCGGCCAGCCCTCCTGGGCCCAGCGCTGGGCCATCGCCGCCACCGTCTCCGGGTCGGTGATCTGCTGGCCGGTTCCTTCGACGACCAGATCGAAGTCCTCGGTCGCCATGCTCAGCACGCACCGCGGGTCACGGGCGAGGTTGCGGGCCTTGCGGGTCCGCTCCCCGGTCTCGAACCAGAACGCGCCGTCGGCCCACAGGGCGCCGATGCCGGTGACGTGCGGCCCCCCGTCCGGGTTGATGGTCGCCAGCCAGCAGGTATGCCGGTTCGGGCCACCGGTGCCCGGAGCCTGCGGGATTCCCGCGTCGAGTCGAGCCTCGATGCTGGCCCAGTCCAAGGGCGGCAGGTCGTAGAGGTCGGCGAGGTTGATGATGTCCATGCTCGATTAGACAACGCCGCCGCCGGTTCGCCGCGAGGTTGCCCTTGTCAGCGCAACAGGAATCCCGTTCCGAGCGGATCGTCCGGGTCGAGGTTGAAGGTCGCCGTGCCGGTCTGGTAAGCAGCCCCCTCGACCGCGGTGATCACCGCGGCCCGCTGCTCGGCTCCGACCTCGACGCGGGCCTCGGCCACCACCCGGCCGAGGAACGTGGTGTCGATGATCGAGTCGTGCCGCAAGGTCTGCCCGGCGCCCAGCCGACCCTGGTCGGCGAGCAGCGCCAGCCGGGCCGAGGTGCCCGATCCGCAGGGCGACCGGTCGACCTCGCCGTCGGCGAAGACGGTGACGTTGCGCTGGTGCGGCCCGTCCTGGTGCTCGCCGAGGTCGTCGAACAGGATGGTGCCGTAGATGCCGTCCAGCCGCCGATCGCTCGGATGGCGGGCCCATCGGCTGTCATTGAGGGCCCACTTCACCTCGCGCCCGATCGCGATCAGCTCCGAGTAGTGCGCCGCGGTCACCGACAGGCCCACCGAGGCGGCTTCGACCGAGGCGTACAGGGCGCCGCCGTAGCTGATGTCGGCCGTCACCGGGCCGCGGGAGGTCGGCACGGCCACCTTCCGGGCCACCACGTAGGAGGCGACGTTGCGAAACGACACCCGCTGGACCCGGCCGCCGGCGCGACTGACCCGGGCCGTGACCCGCCCGGACGGAACGTCGATCACGACGTCGGTATCGCCGTCCTGGACGGCGGCCACCCGGCCGGTGTTGACCGCCCAGGCACCCAGGGCGATCGTGCCGTGGCCGCAGGCGGTCGAGTAGCCGTCCTTGTGCCAGAACAGCACCCCGAAGTCGGCGCCGGCGTCATCGGCCGGGACGAGGAAGCCGCCGTACATGTCGGCATGCCCGCGCGGCTCGTTCACCAGCAGCTTGCGCAGGTTCTCCAGGTCCGGCGAGGAGCGTGCGAACTCGCGGCGCTCCAGCACGGTCGCACCCGGAATCTCGGGTTGGCCTGCTGTCACGATCCGGAACGGCTCGCCGGCGGTGTGGTAGTCGGTCACGCTCACCGCGGCCGTGGAAGGGTGCATCTGTCGTACTCGCAATCGAGGAGGGCGCCCAGTGCTGTGGGTCCCAGTGCTATGTGTATAGCACCGGCACCCGAGGGTCGGACTGGGAGGCGGACGGCCGTGAACCTGCCGTTTCTGGATGCGCGCACGCTGATGTCGCTGGTCTCGTGGAGCGAGGCGATCACCGTCCTGGAGGCGGCGCTGGCCACCGGCGCGCACCTGAGCGGCGGCCCGCCTCGGTTCTCGGTCGCCGAGGCGCACGGCGAGCTGCTGGTGATGCCGGCCCACAGCGCCGCCGGGGTCGGGGTGAAGGTGACGAGCGTGGCCCCCGGCAATCCCGAGTTGGGGCTGCCCAGGATCCAGGGGGTGTACGTCCTGTTCGATGCCGCCACCCTGACCCCGCGGGCGCTGATCGACGGGACGGCACTGACCACCCTGCGAACCCCGGCACTGTCCGCGCTGGCCGTGCGGGCGCTGGCACCGGCGGACGCGGCCGACCTGCTGGTGTTCGGAGCCGGCCCGCAGGCCTGGGGGCACGTGCACGCCATCGGCCAGGTCCGTTCGCTGCGGGCGGTTCGGATCGTGAGCCGCGACGCCGGCCGGCAGGCGGAGCTGATCGACCGGCTCGGCGCCGAGGGGGTGGACGCGGTCGCCGGCACCGAGCACGACGTCGCGAGCGCCGACATCGTGGTGTGCGCCACCACGGCTCGGCAACCGGTGTTTGAGGGCCGGCTGCTGACCGAACGGGCTTGCGTCGTCGCTATCGGCTCGCACGAGCCGGCTGCCCGGGAGCTCGATGACGTGGTCTTCGAGCGGGCCGCCAGGGTGGTGGTGGAGGAACGCTCGACCGCGCTGCGGGAGGCCGGCGACGTCGTTCAGGCGATCGCGGCCGGAGTGCTGAGCGCCGACGAACTCGTCGAGGTCGCGGACCTCGCGCGCCTGGCGGCCCAGCCGGGAATCGGGGTCTACAAGGGCGTCGGGATGGGTTGGCAGGACCTGGCCGTCGCCGAGGCAGCCCAGGCCGGCTGGCTGGCTCGCGCGGGTTCGGGCACCGGCTGAGCAGTGCCGGCTGGGCAGGTGCCGTTCAGCCGGCCGGCTGCTGGACCGGCTCTTTCGCCACCGCCGGTGCCGCGCCGGGCAGCCGCATGCCGATCAGCGCGCACAACGTCGACAGTGCCGCCACCGCCGCGGCCCAGGCGAACACCGCGTTGCCGGCGGCTGCCCAGATGGCGAGCCCCAGGACCGGGCCCACCGCGTTGGCCAGGCCGAACACCGTCTGCATGGCACCGATGTAGCGCCCGCGCAGGTGTACCGGCGCGACCATGCCGGGGTAGGCGAAGGTGGTCGGCGCTCCGGTGATCTCCGAGGCGGTCCAGATGATGGTGCCGAGGATCAGCAGGGCCGGAGCGATCCCGATCGCGTAGACGGTGTAGCCGATCGCCACCAGGCCGAATCCGCTGAGCGCGGTCAGTCGCATCGGCCAGGTCTGCACCCACCTGGTCGCCAGCACCTCGCAGGTCGCGACGATGAACGCGTTGAGGCTGACCACCGCGCTGTACCACCACAGGCTGAGCCCGGAGTCCACGATCGCCAGCGGCAGCGAGGCGGTGTACTGCGCGTAGACGACCGTGATGAAGAAGACCGCGGCCAGGAAGAACAGGTAGCGCCAGTCGGACAGCACGGCCCGGTAGCCGGCTCGCGGCTGCACCACCGGGGCCTCGCCCGCAGCCGGCTTCATCTTCGGTGGTAGCGCCACCAGGGCGATCAGGCCGTAGGCCACCGACGCGATCGCTTCGGCCCAGAACAGCAGGCTGTAGGAGATCGACAGCAGCGCCGTGCCGATCAGCGGCGTGACGGTCGTTCCGAGGTTCAGGGCCAGCCGCTGCATCGCGGTCACCATCACCAGCTGGCTCGGCGGGGTGAGCTCGGTGATCAGGTACTGGGCGGCCGGCCGGTAGAGCTGACCGACGGTTCCGACCAGGAAGACGGCCAGCACGATCAGCGGAAAGGCCTTGATGTAGAGGATCGAGACGATCAGCACCGGCGTGCCCAGCATGCTGATCGCGGTCGCCGATCGGGCGCTCAGCCGGTCGGTGGCCCAGCCTCCGACGAAGCTGCCCACCACCGCGCCGGCACCGTAGATACCGAGCGCGAAGCCGGCCTGGCCGGTGGTGAAGCCCCGGTGCGTGAGGAACACGACCAGGAAGATCACCAGGAAGCCGGCCAGCCTGCCCACGAACACGCCGGCGAGAATGGCCTTTACCGCAGGGGGGGTTTGCCGGAAGGTGGCCAGAACGCCGAGCGGTCCCGCTGCTTCCGGAGCCTGCTCGCTCATCCGCTGCCGCCCGTGACGTCGCTCATCGGTGATCCGCCTTCTGTCGAGGTGACGGCTGTCTGGAGAGGACCTTTGTATCAGCAGAGGCGCTCAGGCGGCTCTGATGATACGAAACGCCACAATCGCCTCACAAGGAGTTGTGCCTCATGAGCGTGGATTCGTCCCAGCCGGTCACGCAGCTTTTCAGGGACTTCATGGAGCACCCGTACGAGATTCTGGAGCGGCTGCGCGCCGCCGGGCGGGTGCATCCGATCATCTTCCCGCACGGCGCCAAGGTGTGGCTGGTGACCGGCTACGACGACGTGCGGCAGTTGCTGTCGGACCCGCGGGTCAGCAAGGACGGCAGCCGGATGAACGAGCTGTTCGCCCGCCATTCCGGAATGGAGGCCGAGGCGGACGAGCACGCCGGCGTCGGGTTCAACGACGAGCTGTCCCAGCACATGCTCAACAGCGACCCGCCGCGCCACACCCGGCTGCGCTCGCTGGTGAGCAAGGAGTTCAACCCGAAGCGGATGGACAGCTTCCGTCCCCGGCTGGAGCAGGTGGCCGACCGGCTGCTGGACGCGATGGACGACGGCCGGGAGGTGGTGGAACTGGTCGGCGCCTACACGCTGCCGCTGCCGATCATCACCATCTGCGACCTGCTCGGGGTCTCCGCGGAGGACGAGGCCACCTTCCGCCGCTGGGCGGTGGAACTGGTCGGCGCCGGCCACCCGCCCGAGGTGGTGGAGAAGGCGTCGCAGGACGTCATGGCCTACGCCCGATCCAGCATCGACGCCAAGCTCGTCGAACCGGGCGAGGACATGATCAGCGCCCTGCTGAAGGGCAAGGACGACGGCGACCGCCTCTCACTGGATGAGATGGTGGGCATGTTCTTCCTGTTCATGATCGCCGGCCACGTCACCTCGATGCACACCCTGACCAACTCGATCTTCAGCCTGCTGACCCACCCGGAGGAGCTGGCCAAGCTGCGCGCGGACATGTCGCTGATGCCGGGTGCCGTGGACGAGCTGATGCGCTACGACGGCGGCGTCGGGGTGGCGACGTTCCGGTTCACCAAGGAGCCGATCACGGTGGGAGACGTGACCATCCCGGCGGATGAGATCCTGGCGCTGTCGGTGAACTCCGCGCACCGCGACGCCTCCCGCTACCCCGACCCGGACCGCCTCGACATCACCCGGCACCCGACCGGAATCCTGGGCTTCGGCTTCGGCACCCACTACTGCATCGGCGCGCCGCTGGCCAAGATCCAGTCCGACGTCGCGCTCACCAAGCTGCTGACCCGATTCCCCGACCTGGAACTGGCCGCCGACCCGGAGTCGCTGCCCTGGGAGCAGAGCACCCTGCTGCGTGGCCTGATCACCCTGCCGGTGCGCCTGCACGGCAAGCCGCGCGACTGATCCAGCCGTTCACCGCCTCCCGGCGCGGTAAACAGGACCGCGTCGGGAGCTCACCAGCATCTCGGTATGCGATGTCGGATGCGGCTATCCGACGTCGGAATACGGCTATTCGATGTCAATGCCGCGCTCGCCAGCCAGCCTTTCAGCGAGGACGCCGGCGTGGCTGATCGTCGGATCCTTGGTGGCTGTCAGCAACGTCAGGCTGCCTTGCAGCACCAAGTCTTCTAGATGTGCCATCGCAGCGGCGTGGTCGGTGTCGGCGAGCTTGACCAGGTAACGCCGTTGGAATTCGGCGAATCGTTCCGGGCGGTGCGCATACCAGCGACGCAACTCAGTGCTCGGAGCGATATCGCGGCACCACTCATCCATCCGGGCGTCGGCTTTGCTGAGCCCGCGCGGCCACATGCGGTCGACCAGTACCCGGCGACCGGGACGGGCTCCCGGTGGGTCGTAGACGCGTGCCACCTCGATGCCACCGTCGGACATGAGAACTCCAGTAGCTCTGCGGATCCGCACCCAGCATCCTCGCACCGTACGACTCCACCCGGATACCTACCGGCGATCAGCCGTCGACGGTGGCTGAACCACCAGGGCGGTGTCTGGCCGGACCGCGTCGACGGCGTAGGCCCACTGG
>DASZEI010000168.1:0-13821 GCA_035940975.1 Jatrophihabitans sp.
AGGTTGGTCGCAGCCGGGTCGCGACTTCAACGCCGCGACCCGGCTGCTGGGAACGGTGCCCGGGCCCGGCCGGCCTGGGGTCATGGCAGGCGGACCGGGGGCGGGTACCGGTGAGCTAACTGTCCGAGGAACCCAGCGTGACCTCGACCTCGGTGGTCTTGCCACTTCGCACGTAGGTGAGCTTGACCTGCTGGCCGGGGGCGTGGTTGCGGACTGCCGCGATCAGCGAGTCCGACGTGGTGACCCGCTGGCCGTCGATCGAGGTGACGAGGTCGCCGACCTTCAACCCCGCCTTGGCCGCGGCACCGTCCGGGTTCACCGAGCGCAGCGGCACGCCGGCCTGGGACTGGGTGCTGCTCTGGTTGCCGCTGACCTCGACGCCGAGCACCGCATGGCTGGCCTTGCCGGTGGCGATCAGCTCGCTGGCGATCCGGCTGGCCTCATCCGACGGGATGGCGAAGCCGATGCCGATGTTGCCGGCCTGCTGCCCCGGAATCTGCAGGCCGCCGGAGTTGTCGCTGGCGATGGCGGCGTTGATGCCGACCACCGAGCCGTTCAGGTCGACCAGCGGGCCGCCGGAGTTGCCGGGGTTGATCGCCGCGTCGGTCTGGACGGCCTCGAACACCGCCTGGGCGTTGTCGCCGGCCCGTACCGGCCGGGCCGTGTTGCTGACGATGCCGCTGGTCACGGTGTCGGACAGGCCCAGTGGCGCCCCCACCGCGACCACCGGCTGCCCGACGGTCAACGAGCTGGACTTGGCGAAGGTCGCCGCGGTCAGGTTGTTCAGCCCGTCGACCTTGATGACGGCGAGGTCGTCGGAGGTGTCGCGTCCGACGATCTTGGCCGGGGCGCTGCGGCCGTCGGCCAGGATCACCTCGATCTGACCGGCTCCGTTGCTGATCGAGACCACGTGGTCGTTGGTGAGGATGTAGCCGTCCTGCCGGATGATGACGCCCGAGCCGGTGCCGGACTCCTGCGCTCCGCTGACTCCGATGGTCACCACGCTGGGCCGGATCTTGGCCGCCGCCGCGGCGATGGTGCCGTCCAGCTTGGCGGCCGGCGCCCCGGTGTCGTTGGTGATCCGCAGGCCGGTGTTCACCGAGTTGCCGTCGTTGTGCTCGGCCACCGCGACCAGCCCGCCGCCGACGCCGCCACCGACCAGGGCGGCGAGCAGGGCGGTGATCAGCAGCCCCCGCCCGCCCCGGCGGCGGGCCCGTGGCGCCGCCTCGGACGGGCTGTCGCCCAGGACCGGCAGCTGCTGGGTGTGCTGGACCGGCTGGTAGCCCTGCCCGGGGTAGGCCTGCTGTCCCGAGTACCCCTGTCCTGAGTACCCCTGCCCGGAGTAGCCCTGTCCCGAGTAGCCCGGCTGTCCCGAGTAGGCCGGCTGTCCCGAGTAGCCCGGTTGTCCCGGGTAGCCCTGTCCCGAGTAGCCCGGTTGTCCCGGGTAGCCCTGCTGACCGGAGTCGCTGCCGTGCGGCTGGAACCCCGGTGCCGGCGGGTGGTAGCCGCCGTAGCTGCCGGCCGGCCCTGGATTCTCGCCGGCCGGAGGCGGTGGCGGGTACTCGTTCGAGTTCATGGCGACCACTGTGCGTCGTGTCGCTGTGCGGTGGCTGTGAGCCGTTGCAGCCTCGACTATGACCAGCCGCGCGGCCGGCCGGGACTCCTCAGCGAGGTTGGCCGATCGTGGAGGCTGCTGGCAGTCCGACCCGGTCCCGGCCGGCCCGCTTGGCGATGTAGAGCGCGCTGTCGGCCTGCTCCATCAGCTCGGTCAGCGCCTGACCGTGATGGGGGTAGGCCGCCATTCCGATGGAGGCGGTCAGCCCGATCCGCTCCTCGGCACCGTTGATGACCAGGCCGCGGATCCGGCTGAGGATGCGCTCGGCCACCTGCCGGGCGTCGTCCATTCCGAGGTCGTCGAGGAACACCACGAACTCCTCGCCGCCGAACCGGGCGACGGCGTCGTAGCCGCGCAGCTCGCGCTTGAGGGCGTCGGCGATGGCCTTGAGCGCGGCGTCCCCGGCCAGGTGGCCGACGGTGTCGTTGACCCGCTTGAAGTGATCGAGATCCATCAGCAGGATGGCGCAGGGCGAGCCGTCCCGCTGGGCCCGCAGCAGTTCCCGCTGGGACAGCTCCTGCCAGGCCGCGGCGTTCAGCAGGCCGGTCTTGGAGTCGGTGGCAGCGGCGGCCTCGAGCTGGGAGACCAGCGAGCTGCGCTGCAGCAGCAACATCAGGATCAGCACGGTGGGGGTCAGCCAGGCCAACCGCAGGCCGATCTCGGCGGTCATCATGCCGAGCACCAGGGTGGCCGCCTCCAGCCCCAGCTCTTCCTTGGCGGGCAGCAGTTCGGTCACCGAGGGCCTGCCGGCGGCCAGGTAGATCGCGGTGATCACCAGCGGGGTGTTGACCAGGAAGAAGGTCACCGCCGCTGCCGTGATCGCCGCGGCGGTAAGCCCGCTCGGCGGCAGCTCGACGATCCTGGGCTGGATCGCGCTGGCCACCACCTTGGCCGCCAGGGTGGCCAGTACCACGGTCGCGCCGGTGTAGGTGAGCCGGTAGGCGACCGCCTTCTGCTGCCGCCGGCGCATCGCCGCAACCAGGAACAGTCCCCACACCAGGGCCGTGCTGTAGCCGATGGGCAGCAGCAGCACCCCGGCGAACGCCCACACCGAGTGCAGTCCGATCACCACCGCGCCACTGAGGTAGCGGCGCATCCGCTGCATCCGGTAAGTGATCTCGGAGTAGGCGATGCTGAGCAGCAGCAGGATCGCCAGCCGGGCCGTCGCCGTCGTGGTGAGGCAGTCCCGGTAGCTTGTCGCCAGGCTCCATGCGGTGGCCACCACCGTGACCAGCTCGACGCACAGGATCAGCGCCAGCGCCCCGAACGGCACCGACCACAACCGCCAGCCGCGAACCGCCCGGAGCCGTCCGCGCGCCAGCCCGGTGGCCTGGTCGAGGCTGTGGGCGGCCATGGCGTCGATTGAGCTCCGAAATCTGAGGAGGGATTTGTCGGACTTCACCATGCAACCGAGAGGTCGACAACATTCAACGCAGCCGATAGCTGCGAGTATGCCGCAAGATTGCCCCGTTATAGTCACAATGCCGTCACCGTCAGCAACCGACGGCATTACAGCCCAGGTCTTGGCACGTACCACAATATGCAAAACCCGCCCAGAGCGACAAGAATAGCCACCGCTACCATCAGGAGCGCTCGGCGCTCGCGAGATCACACCGCACGGTGAATGGCCTCATCCACCGTGCGCGAACAGCTGAACCGACAGCTGACAAGGGAGGTGGCTTACGATGCTGCACGCTGAATGGGCCTAATCCCCACCTCGACCACCACCTTCTCGACCGGCGCCAGGCGCCTCGGGCACCGCCGGCGGGGCCGGCCGGCCCGCAAGAAGGGTGGACCTTGATGACCCCCAACACCTGGGTGACGGCAACCGACGGCCTGGAACTCGCGGTGTACGAAGCCGGCGTCCCGGACGCACCCACCATCGTGGCGATCCACGGCTACCCCGACAACGCCTCGGTGTGGGACGGGGTCGTCGCGCTGCTGTCCGACCGCTTCCACGTCGTCAGTTATGACGTGCGCGGGGCCGGCCGGTCAGGCACCCCGGGCAGCCGTGCCGGCTACCGCCTCGACCAGCTGGAGGCCGACTTCGACTCGGTCATCCAGGCGTTCAGCCCGGACCGTCCGGTGCATCTGCTGGCCCACGACTGGGGCTCCATCCAGGGCTGGCACTGCGTCACCAGCGATCGGCTGCAGGGCCGGATCGCCAGCTACACCTCGATCTCCGGGCCGGGCCTGCAGCAGGCGGCGCGCTGGATGCGCTCCAAGCTGCGGCCGTCCGTTCGCGACCTGGCCACCCTGGCCCGGCAACTGGGGCACTCCTACTACCTGCTGCTCTTCCAGGTCCCGGGGCTGCCCGAACTCGGCTGGCGCAGCGGGCTGCTCGACCGGCTGCTGGGCCAGCGCTCCTCGAACGACCCGGGCTTGCTGGCCGACCGGATCAACGGCCTGGAGCTCTACCGGGCCAACCGGCGGCCGCCCCGCTCGTCGCTGCCCCGCACCGACATCCCGATCCAGGTGCTCGCGCCGACCGGCGACCCGTTCGTCGGCCAGCCGCTGCAGACCGAAGCCCCCGCGCCCTATGCCAACGACCTGCGCATCCATTCGGTGGCCGGCGGGCACTGGATCATGCGTCGTCAGCCCGAGGTGGTGGCCCAGGCCTGTGCCGACCTGGTGGACGAGGTGGAGCGCAGCTCCCGCCCCTGACCCCGGCCCTGACCACCGGTGGGTCGCCGTTCGTGCCGCCGGCCGGCTCGTTCGTACAAGTCCGGGCTGCCTTCCGAAATCCGCAACGGGTCGGTACGGTCGGGTCGTCGGCTCAAACCGGTAGCCGAGCGACCTGCGCCCGCTGACCACCAGCGGTGCCCATACCGAACAGCAGGCGGCCGAATCCGCGCCGGCCGACCCGGTACAGGAGGCCTCGTCATGACGGATCCCATCGCGCCCGGCCCGACAGTGCCGCCGATCGATCCCGGCCCGACGGTGCCGCCGATCGCGCCCGAACCGGTCCCGACGGAGCCCAGCCCGGCGCCCACCCCGCCGATCCCGTCGCCGGTGCCCGGTCCGGAACCGGGGCCACCGGCGCCCACACCCGGCCCGGCGCCCACACCCGGCCCGGCGCCCACACCTGACCCGTCGCCCACGCCCGGCCCGGGACCCACGCCCGGGCCGGGCCCGATGCCTGATCCAGTAGGGCTGGGTCTGCCCGGCTAGCGAGGGCTCAGCCCTCGGGCATCCGCACCGACATCACGACGTAGCGGAATCCCGGGATGACCTCGCCGTCCTCATCGGCCGGCAGCATCAGCACCGGCTTGTGCGTCGAGACGAAGGACAGGATCACGTTCGGCGAGCCGACCGCGCCCAGGCCGTCGAGCATGAACTGCGGGTTGATCGCGATCTTGAGGCTCTCGCCCTCGAGCGTTGCCTCGGTGGCCTCCCGGGCCCTGGCCGAGCCGAGGCCGCCGGCCTCGATCACCAGTTCGTCGGGGTTGATCTGCAACCGCAGCGGGTTGCCCCGGTCGGTGACCAGCGCAATCCGGTGCACCACGTCGGTCAGGTCCTTGGTGGCCAGCGTCAGCCGGCTGTTGTGGCTGGTCGGGAAGATCGCCCGGACGTTGGGGTAGGGCCCGGACATGATCCGCGAGGTGGTCTGCCGCGACTGCGAGCCCAGCCCGACCAGGGACTGGTCGGTGGAGGTCGGGTCCAGGTGCAGCTGGACGTCGCCGCCGGCGGCGCCCAGCGCCCGGGCGGTGTCCGACAGCGCCTTGGCCGGGATCAGCGCGCTCATCTCGACGTCCGGACGCTCCGGCTGCCAGGCCAGCTCGGTCATCGCCAGCCGGTACCGGTCGGTCGCCGACATGGTGATCCGGTCACCGGCCATCTCGACCTGCACGCCGGTCAGCATCGGCAGCGTCTCGTCCCGGCCGGCCGCGATGGTCACCCGGCTGACCGCGGTGGCGAACTCGGCGGCCTTGATGGTGCCGGCCAGCTCGGGCATCGGCGGTAGCCGCGGGTAGTCCTCCAGCGGCAGGGTGGGCAGTGTGAACTGGGCGCCGCCGCAGGTCAGCTCGACGCTGTCGCCGACCAGCTCGACGTCCACCGGCTTGGCCGGCAGCGCCTTGGTGATCTCGGCCAGCAGCCGCCCGGCGACCACGGCCGAGCCTTCTTCGAAGAGCTGGACGTCCAGGTCGCAGCGGGTCGAGACCTCGTAGTCGAAGCCCGACAGCTGCAGCTGGCCGTCCTTGGCCTGCAGCAGCAGGCCGGCAAGTACCGGCACCGGCAGCCGGGTGGGGATGCTGCGGGCGGTCCAGGCGACGGCCTCGGCGAACTCCTGCCGCTGTAGTCGAAACTTCATCCGTGGCCTCCTAGGCATTCGACGCAAGTCTGCACCGCGGCACGTGGTTCGCCTGCGTCAGGGCATGGTAATCCCCACCGAGCGGTAGCGAGCGCTCGGCTCAGCCAAGTTCGGCTCAGTCGAGCTCGGTGCTCGCGGTGCCCACCGCCGGAACGGGCTCCGGCCAATCAGCGGGGCTTCCGGCGGCGGTATCCGCTGCCAGTGCCGATCCGGTGGCCGGCGCCACCGCCGGTTCGGTGACCGGTGCTGCGGCGGCTGCCACTGCCGGTTCGGTGGCTGCCCGCCGCTTGGACCCGCTGGTCCTGGTGTACAGCATCGCCGCCAGTGCCAGGCCCAGCGGCAGGGCGAGGAAGAAACCGGAGAACAGCAGCACGATGCCCATGGCGACTGCCGCGAAGAGCGCGCCCCACCAGATCGGCCTGCCAGCCGGGAGCAACTTGAACCCCGCGACCAGGCCCGCCACGGTGACGGTGAGCAGGCACGCCGAGGTTGCCAGGATGATGTCGCCCAGGTCCGCCCCGACCAGGCCGGCGATGATCGTCGCGAGCGTGGCGGCGGCGGCGATCACGCCCAGGCTCCGGCGCGGTGTCTCGCCGGCGGCGCTGCCCTTGGCCAGCCAGGCCGGCAGCGCGCCGTCCCGGGCCAGCGCGGCCCCCAGCCGTGAGGTTCCGGCCAGGTAGGAGTTCAGCGCTCCGAAGGTGAGCACGGCTGCCAGCGTTGCCGTCACAGCCGAGGCGGCATCGCCGAAATTGAGCTTCAGCAGCTCACTCAACGGAACCGTCGTGTCGGGCAGCCGCGGGCCCAGCACCAGCACACAGGTCAGCGCCAACCCGACGTACAGCATCCCGATGACTACCAGGGTCAGGGCGGTCACCCGGCGCAGGTCCTTCTGGGGGTTGCGGAATTCCCCGGACAGGTGGGTGACCGCCTCCCAGCCCGCGAAGGAGAAGAACAGCAGGCTGGCGGCCCGCCCGATCGCGGGGTAGCCGTGCGGGGCGAACGGGGTGAGGTTGTCCGAGTCCGCGCTGCGCAGCGCTGCCACGCAGGCGACCAGCAGCAGCACCGCCAGCAGCCCGACCAGGACCAGCTGGATCCGGGCCGACACCCGCAGCCCGAACGCGTTGGTCGCGAAGGCGGCAGCGAGCAGCACGGCCGTCGAGGCAACAGCGGTGCGTTGGCCACCGCCGAGGGCGTCGGCGATGTACAGCCCACCGACGTACGCGGTCGCCGGCCCGCCTACCGGCCAGGCGAAGTAGAACCAGTAGCCCACCACCGCTGAGGCTCGCCGGCCGAAGGCCTTGTAGACGAACGTCGCGATGCCGCCACCGTCGGGGTAGCGCGCTCCGAGGGCGGCGAAGGTCGCGGCCACCGGCACGCACAGCAGCAACAGCAATGCCCAGGCCAGCACCGACGCCGGGCCCGCTACCTCGGCGGCCAGCGCCGGCAATGCGAGCAGGCCGGCCCCAAGGATGGCGCCGACGTAGATCGCGGTGCCCTGTCCCAGGCCCAGCTGTCGTGTGCTCACATATGCTCCCTGCTCGGCATCGAGCCGTAATTGTGTACTCCGCCGACCCTGCTGAACACCCCTTTGGGACATTCGTGCAGACACCGGATCGCCGCAGTGACCGCCACCATGCAGACACCGGATCGCGGAGTGCGGGCGCACCGGGTCGTGGAGTGCGGGCGCACCGGATCGCGGAGTGCGGGCGCACCAGATCGTGGAGTGCGGGCGCACCGGGTCGTGGAGTGCGGGCGCACCGGGTCGCCGGTCCGGGGCGCTGGCAGGGGTGCGGGCACTAGGGTGACGTACGGTGCGCCGGGAAGCCTGGTCGGCAACGGATCTGTCCTGCCTGTCCTAGCCTCGGAGCCTTCATGTCTGACACCTATCCCTTCGCGCGGCTGGTGCTGCTGGTGGCGGCGGCCGGCCTGCTGGCGCTGCTGTCCAACCGGCTGACCGAGCGGATCCGGATCCCGGCGCCGCTGCTGGTGCTGGTGGCCGCCGCGGTGACGGTGAAGGTGATCCCGGATCTGCACCACCCGCCGGAGCGGCTGGTGGAGCGGCTGGTCACCCTGGCCCTGATCTGCATCCTGTTCGACGGCGGCCTGCACCTGGGCCTGCCGAAGTTCCGGGCCGCGGCCGCCCCGATCCTCACTGTCGGAGTGCTGGGCACCTTTCTCACCACCGTGGCCGCGGCGGCGTTCGTGCACTGGGCGTTCGGACTCAGTTGGTTCCTGGCGTCGCTGGTGGCGACCGCGATCGCACCGACCGACCCGGCGGTGGTGTTCTCGGTGCTGGGGCGGCGCGAGGTCACCGGACGCAGCGGCACCATCCTGGAAGGCGAGTCCGGGGCCAACGACCCGGTCGGCATCGCCCTGATGGCAAGCCTGATCACGGCCGGTGGCCTCAGCGCGGGCGCGTTCGGCCAGATCGCCGGCGAGTTCGTGCTGCAGATGGGTGTCGGGGCGGCGGTCGGGATCGTCGGCGGCCGGGCGCTGCTGTGGTTCATGCGGGCGGTGCCGCTGCCCAGCGAGGGGCTCTACCCGCTGCGGACCGCCTTCAGCGCCCTGATCCTGTTCGGCGCCGCCAGCCTGGCGCACGGCTCGGGCTTCCTCGCGGTGTTCGTCGCCGGCATCCTGCTGGGTGAGGAGCGGGCGCCGTACAAGCGCGAGATCGAGCGATTCCACTCCGCACTCGCCAGCTTCGGCGAGATCGTCGCGTTCGTGGTGCTGGGGCTGGCGCTGGACCTGGCGGTGCTCACCCGCGCTGACGTGCTGGTTCCGGGGCTGATCACCTTTGCGGTGCTGGCCCTGGTGATCCGGCCGGTGTTCGTGGGGCTCTGCCTGATCCCGGCCCACCTCGATGCCAACGAGCGCAACTTCGTGCTGTTCGCCGGCCTCAAGGGCGCTGTGCCGATCCTGCTCGGCACCTTCATCCTGGCCGCGCACGTCGCCGATGCCGAGCGGCTGTACGGCATCGTGGTCGTGGTGGTGCTGCTGTCGGTGCTGTTGCAGGGCAGCCTGGTGCCGGCCGTCGCCAGGCTGCTGCGGCTGCCGATGCGCGAGGTCGAACCCGAGCCGTGGGCGATCGGGGTGCGGCTGCGCAACGAGCCTGAGGGGGTGCACCGCTTCACCGTGACGGCCGGGGCGCCGGCGCACGGGCACCGGATCGACGAGCTGCACAGCCTGCCCGAGGACGCCTGGATCAGCCTGGTGGTGCGCGACAACCGGCTGCTGCCGGTCCGTGGCGACAGCACGCTGCGGGCCGGCGACGAGGTGCTGGTGCTGGCCGATCCCAGCCTGCACGACCGGCTGGTGGCCACCTTCAGCGGCTGACGCCGGGTGCTAACGACCTGGCAACGCCGGGGCGCGCCAGATTGCCGAGGTGTTCGGTTGCTGTCATGATCGCGTCCGGCTTGGGGGAGTTCTCCGGGCCATGGCCCTAACCAGGGGGTACAGATGAGTTTCGCAGATGCAGTTCGAAGCGTCTTGAGCAAGTACGTCGTGTTCTCGGGACGGGCTCGCCGCTCGGAGTTCTGGTGGTACGCGCTGTTCGCAGCAATCGTCTACATCGTCGCCGGGATCATCGACGCGGCGATCGGCAACCAGTTAGTGGGCTACCTGGTCGCGCTGGCGTTGTTGCTTCCGTCGTTGGCGGTGACGGTGCGCCGGCTGCACGACACCGGCCGGTCCGGCTGGTGGATCCTGATCGGGATCATCCCGCTGATCGGCGCGATCGTGCTGCTGGTGTTCGAGGTCCAGGACAGCCAGCCCGGAACGAACAACTACGGCCCCTCGCCGAAGGAACTCGGCGCGGACCCGGCCTACCCGGGGCAGGCGGCGAACCCGTACGGCGGCGCTGTCTGATCGCTGGCTGATCGCTGCTAGTGGCCGGATCAGCCGGCCCTTGCTGCTTGGATGACCGGATGGAGGTCAGGCCCTGCTCCGCGCGCGATCTCGAGCGGGTGCGCGGGCAGTGGCCGACCGTCGATGACGTCGCCGGTTGGCACTACGAGCAGCAGCACGACGTGGCAGCGACGTTCCTGGTGTGCTGGGACGGCGCGGAACCCGTCGGCTGGGCGCTCGTCCAGTGGCGTGGGTGCGTGGGCGAGAACGCCCGGGCCGCTTTCCCTGATTGCGTCGAGCTGAACCACCTGCAGGTGCGTCCGGAATATCGTGGCCGTGGTGCCGGTACGGCGATCCTCGCCGCGGCCGAGCAGCTGGTGCGCGACCGCGGCGCCGGCCAGCTCGCCGTCGGTGTCGGTGTCGAGAACGCCGACGCTGCCCGGCTCTACCAGCGGCTGGGCTACCGGTCCACCGGCGTCCTCGACACCTTCTCCTACAGCTGGTTCGACGATCAGGGCGGCCGGCACGACGAGGTGGAACCGTCCGAGCTGCTCGTCAAGCGCCTCTGAGGCTGTCGATCAGCTGACCGGCCGCGTGGTCTAGGTCCGCGACCGGCCGGCACACCGTCGGGTAGGTCACGAACGGCAGGTTCTGCGGCGCTGTGCGGGCTCGGAAGCCTTCGTCGTGCGCTGCTTCCCACGAGGCCACCGAGTCCCACTCGACGACGTTGACGAAGCCGAACGGGGCTTCGGGGTGGGTCCGCCGGTGCAGCCGGTGCCAGCGGTAGCCGGGCTTGGTGACCATGTAGTCATTGACCCGCTTCCACGCCTGGAAGGCGGCGTCCTGCTGGTCCGGCGGGAACTCCAGGCAGTTGATGAAGAAAACGGACTCCTCTGCGCCGCCGGTGGAGAACGGCGCGGCCGGCCGGTCGTTGGTGTGGAAGGCCTCGTAACTGCCGGACAGCGCGGGCGTCGGGCCGCCGGCGATGCTGCGCACCGCGTCGAGAGCGGCCGCGGCAGTGTCGAACTCGGCGACCTGCAGATACCCGAAACGGGTGTTCGGGGCGGTGGCACGGAAGAGCTGCCGGGTCCTGCCGGCCGCTGTCGCCAGCGGCGGCTCGGCGTCGTTCGGAATCTCGTAGCAGCTGATGACGGTGGGCATGACGTGCTTTCCTCCGGTTCTTAGGTTAGTGGGTAGAGCGGTGGGTCAGGACTGCTGGTGCAGGCGGGCGCTTCGCCGCCGCCGGGCTTGCGGTGTCGCAGGGGCCCCGGCGCCAGGGCGGATGGTGCGGCGGGCCTGGTGCCGGCGGATCGTGCCGACCGGCGTGGGCTGCGTGCCGACCCGATCGTCGAGCGGGTAGACGACGCCGCCCGCCATGGTGGCGAGGACGACGAGCGGGGAGGCCGGTGAGCCCTCCGACGCGGGAATGACCGTGGCGGTGACTCCCAGCAGGGAGGTCCACCAGGGGATGCCGGCGAGGTCGTGGTCCGGCCGGCGGGGCTGTTTCGGCATGGCGGGCCTTTCATCGAGCGGGTTGACGGGCGGCGAGGCCCGGGTGGGCAGTTTGGTATCTCGCTCTGTAATGAGTGCACTGCTGTGCAATTAATACATCGTGTAGTAGCGTGAGCCCGCGCGGGCACGTTGTCAAGACCGCACTGTCAAGACCGCACAGCGAGCCCGGACGGAGAGGAGCTGGCAGATGACCACGGCTGCACCAGGACGTGTCGCGCAACGTCGGCGCACCCGCCGCGCCATCGTCGACGCCACGATGGCCCTGCTGGGTGAGGGGCTGGAGCCGTCGATCAACGACATCGCCGCGCGCGCGGACGTGTCGCGCCGCACGATCTACCTGCACTTCCCGACGCTGGACCAGCTGGTTCTGGACGCCACGGCGGGCCTGATGACCGAGGACGTGGACGCGGCGCTGGCCCGGGTCCGGTCCGAGGATCCGCGCGAGCGGGTGACGGTGCTGGTCCGCGAGGTCTATCGGGCGATGCAGAAGTCCCTGCCGCTGGGGCGCAAGCTCATCAAGCTCACGGTGGACGCGCCGCAGCCGGCCGGTGACCTGCCGCGCCGGGGGTACCGGCGGGTCGGCTGGTTGGAATGGACTGTCGAGCCGGCGCGGGCCCGGTTGACCAGCCGGCAATGGGAGGACCTGGTGTCCAGCCTGGCGCTGGTCATCGGCTGGGAAGCGTTCATCGTGCTGTTGGACGTCCGCGGGCTGAGCCCGGCCGCGGCGCGCGAACTCACCCTGCGCACGGCGCTCACCCTGCTCGACGCCGCCCTGCCCGCCGAGCAGAACTGACCCGCGATCAAAACTGACCGGCACGCCAAACCCCAAGGATAGGCAGCAGATTCAGGACGAACTGTCAAAATGAATCATGGCAGCTAAGTCCGGCCGGTCCTGGACAAAGCTCGGTGGCCTGGTGGCGCTGGGCTATTACGCGCTCGCGATAACCACTCTCCTGCTGGAGTACTTGAGTGAAAGCAGCAAACTGAGCCGAGGGATGTACACCGACACCTTCAACCCGCTCGTGGTGTCAGAGCTGGTTACTTGGCCGTCCAGCGTGTTCGTTGCCGACTGGCAGGGTTATCCGCAGAGCTTGGATCAGTCCACCTGGCAGAAGGCACTGAATGACTCGCTGCCGTCACACATCTGGGCGGTCGTGGTCCAGGCCATCCTTGTTTTCCTGATCATCAAGGCGCTGAGCATGGCATTGGGCCTGAAGCGTTCCGATTCGGCAGCCGATCGCAGGTCGAGCGGCTAGCCGACTGATCGGCGCTGGGCCCGCTCCTACGGTCACGGTGCCCTGACCGCTGGTCAGGCCCGTCGGCGGCGGCTGCGAAGATCGACGGATGGGCAGGCCTGAGGGTGCGGTGATCTCCGTGCGCGGCGCGAGGGTTCATAACCTGCGCGACGTCGATGTCGACATCCCGCGCGACGCGCTGGTGGTGGTGACCGGCGTGTCCGGGTCCGGCAAGTCGTCGCTGGCGTTCGGAACGGTGTACGCCGAGGCGCAGGCCCGCTACCTGGAATCGGTCGCCCCGTACGCGCGCAGGCTGATCGACCAACTCGCCGCTCCGGACGTTCGCGAAATCACCGGGTTGCCGCCGGCAGTCGCGCTACAGCAGGCCCGCGGCGCACCGCAGTCGCGCTCGACGGTCGGCACCGTCAGCGCGCTGTCCAACTCGTTGCGGATGCTCTTCTCCCGGGCCGGTGACTATCCCGCCGGTGCCGGCCGCCTGGACTCCGACGCGTTCTCGGCCAACACCCCGGCCGGCGCCTGCCCGCACTGCCACGGCCTGGGCCGGGTGCACGAGGTCACCGAGGCCTCGCTGGTGCCGGATGAGGGTTTGTCCATCCGGGACAGGGCGATCGCGGCCTGGCCCGGCGCGTGGCAGGGCAAGAACTACCGCGACATCCTCGCCACCCTTGGCTACGACATCGACCGGCCCTGGCGTGAGCTTCCGCAGGCCGAGCGGGACTGGATCCTGTTCACCGACTCCCAGCCCGTCGTCACCGTCCATGCCGAACGGGAGGCGCACCGGATCCAACGGCCGTACCAAGGCACCTACCAGAGCGCCCGGCGCTACGTGCTGCACACCCTCGCGACCTCGCAGAGCGCCACGCTGCGCCGCAAGGCCCTGCAGCACGTCGAGGTGCGTCCCTGCCCGGTCTGCGGCGGCGCCGGCCTGCGGCCCGAGGCATTGGCCGTCAAGGTCGACGGCGCGAGCATCGCCGAGTTCACCGCGCTGCCGCTGACGATGCTCGCGGCCCGGCTGGGCCCGCTCGGACACAGCGAGGTCGCCCGCGGCCTCGTCGCCGACCTGCTGGCCCGCATCGAGGTGCTGACCGAACTCGGCCTCGGCTACCTCGCGATGAACCGCGCGACCCCGACCCTGTCCTCCGGAGAGCTGCAACGACTGCGGCTGGCGACAGCGCTGCGGTCGAGCCTGTTCGGCGTCGTCTACGTCCTGGACGAGCCGTCGGCGGGCCTGCATCCCGCGGACACCGAGGCGCTGCTGCGGGCTCTCGACCGCCTGAAAGGCG
>DASZEI010000169.1:0-1903 GCA_035940975.1 Jatrophihabitans sp.
ATGCCGCTCTGCAGCCTGTTCAGGGTGATCGTCGGGGCCTTCGGGGTCAGCAGTGTCCGCTCACCGGAGCGAGCCCGGGGCAGCGGGTGGACCCGACGCCGGCGTGCCGGGGCGGCGGCGGGCGCGCTGCCACCGCGAGGCCGGGTGGCAGCAGTAGGCGGGGTGGCAGCAGTAGGCGGGGTGGCAGCGTTGCGCACCGGCGTCGGCGCGACCGGCGTGGAGAGGTCCAGGGTGGCCGAGCCGGACGATCGAGGCGAGCCGGCGGTCGCCGTGGGCGCGGCGGCTCCCAGATCCAGGCCGGCCGATCCCGCGTTAGCAGTGGCCGGCGGCCGGAACCGGGTCCGATGCCGCAGGAACGGCAGGTCTGACCGCGCCGGAGCCCGGTCCGGAGCGTGCACGTCGATGTTCACAGGGTGATCCCGTAGTCCTTGGCCAGGCCCGCGATGCCGGTGGAGTAGCCCTCACCGATGACCTTGAACTTCCAGTCGCCCTGGTGGCGATACACCTCGCCCAGTGTCATCGCGGTCTCGCCGTCGAGGGCGTTGGCCAGGTTCTCCGAACGCACCAGCTCGGCGTTGTCGGCAAGGTTCAGCACCCGCAGCACGCACTCGCGCAGCTGCCCCAGGCTGCGCCGCAGTCCCATGCCCTCGTTCAGGTACAGCACCACCACGATCCGGCTGACCTGCGGCGGGACCGTGTCCAGCTGGACCTCGATCTGCTCGGCATCCGGACCCATCGCCTGCTCCAACTGGGTCACCGTCATCGACGGTTCGGTGAGCTGGTTGAAGAACACGAAGTGCTCGTCCGAGAGCGCCTTGCTGTGCTCGTCGCACAGGATGGTGGCGACCACCAGGTTGTCGGTCAGCGCCGTTTCGTTCCCCGCGTCCCACCGAACCCCCAGCACCAGGCCGGTGAGGCTGGGGATCTCCCGAGTGAGGGCGACATTCGAGCCGCGCTTCATGACCGCCATTACGCGTCAGCCCTCACAGGCCTGCCCTCGCCGCTCGCCTTCACAGGTCCAGGTCCGATCCGGAGAACTTGGTCCGCAAGAAGCTGCCCTGGCTCAGCAGCGCGTCGGCGTCCTGCGCCTTGGCGGCGCCGAGCAGGTCGGTGGCCGCGTCCAGCAGCGCCTCCAGCTGTTCGGCCAACGACTCGATCGGGGTGCGTCCGGACGGCCGGGTCACCGTCAGCTGGGCATGGTCGAGGGCCAGGAAACCGCGCAGCGTGGTGGGCAGGTAGTCCTGCAGGATGCCCTTGACCGAGATCACAGCGTAGATGTCGAGCGGACGGATCTCGGAGATGTCGATGACCTCGCGCAGCACGTCCGTCACCCGGCGCGCGGTGACCACCGACTCGCCGGGCAGCCGGCCGGAGTTCTGGTTGATGAACCGGTTGAGCTCGGCCAGGTTGCGGCGCAGGCTGGCCGGATCGTCGCCGTAGTCCTCCGGTTCGGTGGTCGGCGGCTCCGGCGCCGGTGCCGGCGCAGCCGGTGGCGGCAGCAGCTTCCGGAACCAGGTCATCGTCGTCCACTTCGTCGCAGGGCGGAATACCTCACTCCGCCATTCTCCCCCGGCGGCGCTCAGCCGCTGAGCTCCCCTCGGCGGGTGCGCTCGAGGTAGGGCCTGGCCCGCTCGATCTGGCCCTGCAGCGCGTCCACGGTCGCCGCCATCGAGTCAGTGGCCTGGGCGCGGAAGGTGTCCAGGGCGTCCATGGTGGCGAAGACGTTGTCGAAGGCGGCCTGCAGCTTGGCCACGTCGATGGTCGCCGACGCCGCCTGCTGGTTGATCGCCCCGCCCTGGATGCGCAGCTGCTCCGAGGTCGACTCGATCAGGTTCGACGTCACCGTGTTCAGCGCGTTGATCTGGTCGAGCACGAGCTTCTGCCGGCTCAGCGCCTGCGACAC
>DASZEI010000170.1:0-10337 GCA_035940975.1 Jatrophihabitans sp.
ACCGATCATTGCGTTACCGTAACTACTACGAATTCGTAGTATCTCTGTGACCGCCGATCTCTACCGTTGGGCCGCATGGGACGGACGAGGCTTCGCGGTTCACTACCTGCCGTTGCCACGGCGGTGCTGCTGGTCGCCGGCTGCGGTTCGAGCGGCGACAACTCGGCCGGCGCCGGTAGCACCGGTCCGGTCACCTCGCCGAGCGCGAGTTCGGCGAGTGGCAGCTCGGCGGCCGGCAGTTCGACCGGCGCTGCTTCGTCCGGCGCTGCCTCGACCGGGCGACCCAGCTCGCAGCCGCCGAGCGCGACGGGTTCGGCCGATCCGCGTTACGTGGTCAAGCGGATCCACACCGGCAGCAAGCCGTGCGCGACGCTGGGCGCGGCCGGCTCGATCTGGGTTGCCGACCTCAACGACTTCACCGTCAAGCGGCTCGATCCGCGTACCGGTCGGCTGCTGGCGACCATCACCACCGCGGCCGGTCCGTGCGGAATGGCCTACGGCGCCGGCTCGATCTGGGTGGAGGACTACACCGCCTCGGCGGTGACCCGGATCGACGTGGCCACCAACCGGACCAGCACGATCCCGGTCGGCAGCTCGCCGTATGACGTGACCTTCGCCGCCGGGGCAGCCTGGGTGACCAACAACGGCGACAGCACGGTGACCCGGATCGACGCCAGGACGAACAAGACCCGCACCATCGAGGTCGGCGCGACACCCGTCGGCATCGCGGCGGCCGGCGGCGCGATCTGGGTCTGCGCTGCCGGCAGCCAGCAGCTGACCCGGATCGATACGGCGACCATGCGGGTGAGCACCATTGCCTTCGGCGGCTCGCCGAGCTGGACCGCCTTCGACCGCGACACCGTCTGGATCGGCGACCAGGGCGCCGGCCAGATCGCCCGCCTGGACGCGCGCAGCGGCCGGATCGTCCGCCGGGTCAACGTGGGCCCGACGCCCAACGACGGTGATGTGCTGGACGGCGGGGTGTGGTTCCCGGACAAGAACGGCGCGCTGTACCGCTTGGACCAGCGGACCGACGCGGTGACCGGGCCGTTCCCGGTCGGTGCCGGCAACCCGTTCGTGGTCAGCGGATACGACCACCGGCTCTGGATCGCCGACTTCGCGGGAACCGACACGATCGTGGTCGATCCAGCGCTGTTGCCCTGATCGGCGAGTGCCGGGCGATCGATCGGGTCAGCGGGCCTGCCGGCGGTGCCGCGCGACCTCGGCCATCGTGACGGCCGCGGCCACCGAGGCGTTCAACGACTCGGCCTGCCCCGTCATCGGGATCGACACGGTCAGGTCGCAGGTCTCCCCGACCAGCCGGGACAGCCCCCGGCCCTCCGAGCCGACCACGATCACCAGCGGATCGACGGCGTTCGGCAACTCGTCCAGGGTGGTGTCGCCGTCGGCGTCCAGGCCCACCACCTGCAGGCCGGCCTTCTGGCAGTCTCGCAACGCGCGCACCAGGTTGGTCACCTGCGCCACCGGAATGCGGGCCGCGGTGCCGGCCGAGGTGCGCCAGGCCGTCGCGGTCACCCCGGCCGATCGCCGGGTCGGCACGATCACGCCGTGCGCGCCGAAGGCGACGGCGGACCGGATGATCGCTCCCAGGTTGCGCGGGTCGGTGACCCCGTCCAGGGCCACCAGCAACGGCGTGGTGGTAGCCGAGGCAACCAGGTCCAGCAGGTCGGGCAGCTCGTCGTAGGAGAAGGCCGGCACCTGCAGGGCGATGCCCTGATGCAGGATGCCGCCGGTCCGCCGGTCGATCTCGGACTTGCTGACCTCGAGGATGGGCATCCCCCGGTCGGCGGCCAGGCGGATCGCCTCGGTGACCCGCTCGTCGGCCTCGATGCCGATCGCGACGTAGAGCGCGTTGGCCGGGATCTCGGCCCGCAGCGCCTCCACGACCGGGTTGCGCCCGACCAGCAGTTCGGGGCCGTCGGAGTTCTTGCCGGCGGTGCCGCGGCGGCGGGGCGTCCCCTCGGACCGGCGCTCGGCCGCCGCGGCCCGGCGGGCGGCCGGATGGCCCTTGCGCTCGCTGGCCTTCGGGGTGGGGCCCTTGCCGGCCAGGCCGCGGGCCCGGTTGCCGCCGGAACCGACCGTGGCGCCCTTCTTGCCCTTGCGTACCGCGCCCCGACGGGCGGAGTTACCTGCCATTGCCGCCGCTACCGATCTGCTGGGTGGCCGGCGGGGTGGGAGCCAGCGTCCAGCGCGGCCCGTCCGGGGTGTCTTCGACCAGCACGCCGGCCTCGGCGAGCGCGTCGCGGATCGCGTCGCCGGCGGCGTAGTCCTTGCGTGCCCGGGCGTCCTGGCGTTGCTGCAGCGCCAGCCGGACCAGCCGGTCCACCGTGGACGTCAGCGCCGCCTGGTCCCCCGCGCCGCCGGCAGCTTGCCAGTCCAGCGGGCTGAGTCCCAGCGCGCCGGTCATCGCCAGCACCGCCGCCAGCGCGGCGGCAACCCGCACCTTGTCGCCGTCGGCCAGCGCGGCGTTGCCCTCCCGCCGCAGCTGGTGGATCACCGCCAGCGCCTGCGGCACCCCGAGATCGTCGTCCATCGCCTCGACGAACGCGGCCGGCAACTCGGCGGGCTCGGCCGGTTCACCGACCAGTTCCACGGCTCGCTGCACGAAGTTCTCGATCTTGGCGTAGGCGACCGATGCCTCTTTCAGCGCCTCCGGCGAGTACTCGATCGCCGAGCGGTAATGGGCGGCGCCGAGGTAGTAGCGCAACTCGACCGGACGCCACTGCTTGGCCATCTCGCTGACCAGCACGGTGTTGCCGAGTGACTTCGACATCTTCTCATTCGCCATCGTGACCCAGCCGTTGTGCATCCAGTACCGCGCGAAGCCACCACCGGCGGCGACCGACTGCGCCAACTCGTTCTCGTGATGCGGGAAGATCAGGTCCAGCCCGCCGCCGTGGATGTCGAAGTCCGGGCCCAGGTACTTGCCCGCCATCGCCGAGCACTCCAGGTGCCAGCCGGGCCGGCCGTCGCCCCACGGGGTCGGCCAGCTGGGCTCACCGGGCTTGGCAGCCTTCCACAGGGCGAAGTCACGCGGATCGCGCTTGCGGCTGTCCCCGACCGAGTCACCGGCCGGCTGCATCTCCTCCATCCGCTGGCCCGACAGGGAGCCGTAGGCCGGAAACGAGCGGACGTCGAAGTACACGTCGCCGTCGGCCGGATAGGCATGCCCGTCCTCGATCAGCCGCTGCATCAGGGCGATCATCTCGGTCACGTGACCGGTGGCCCGCGGCTCCACCGTCGGCGGCAGGCAGCCCAGGGTCTGGTAGCCGTCCCGGAATGCCTGCTCGTAGATGGCGGCATGCGCCCACCACGGCCGGCCGGCCTCGGCCGCCTTGGCGATGATCTTGTCGTCGATGTCGGTGATGTTGCGGACCAGGGTGACGTCATAGCCGCGGTGGCTGAGCCAGCGCGCCAGGATGTCGAAGTTCAGCCCGGACCGCAGGTGCCCGATGTGCGGCGCGCCCTGCACCGTCGCCCCGCAGTAGTAGACCGACGCCCGTCCGGCGACCAGCGGCACGAAGTCGCGCACCGTCCGGGTAGCGGTGTCATACAGCCTGAGCGTCACCGGGCAATCGTACGGACATCTGCCAACGGCTATTACCAGCCCGGCTGGCGGGGCCGGCTAGTCCAGTAGCCCCGTAGCGTCCACCACGTGGCTGGGCCGCACCCGCACGACCACCCGGACGTGGTCGGTGCCCTCGTCGCCGGCGTAGCTCTGCCCGGTGTAGGCCTGCGACAGCCGCTCGATCAGCTCAGGGCCGCCGTCGGTGCTCATGCTGACGGTGCCGCGAACCTCGACGTAGCTGTAGGGGTCCTCCCGGTCCAGGATCAGCACGCTGACCCGCGGGTCCTTGAGCCAGTTGGTCTCCTTCTTGCGGCCCTGCACCGTGGACAGCAGCAGTTCGTCGCCTTCGTAGCTGGCCCACATCACCGACGTCTGGGGCGAGCCGTCGGTGTTGCTGGTCGCCGTCACCACGAAGTTGGCGGCATCGAGCATCTTCTTGGCCTGTTCTGGCAATGCGGTCATGCCCGAAGTCTAGGTGGGCGCGGGGAGCTAGGTTTAGGCGCATGCACCCAGACTCGCTGCGCCGCGAATCGATGTTGATCGCCGCCGGCCGGCCGGCTCGCAACCCGGCGGGGCCGATCAACCCGCCGATCGTGCTGTCCTCCACCTACCATGCCGGCGGGCAGCGGGTGTACGGCCGCGACGGCAACGACACCGTCGAGGCGTTCGAGGCCGCCCTGGGTGCGGTCGAGGGCGGCCGGGTCACCGCGTTCTCATCCGGGATGGCTGCCAGCACGGCGCTGATCGAAGGGCTGCCGGTCGGGTCGGTGGTGGTGCTGCCGACCAGCTTCTACAACTTCAACCGGACCCTGCTCGACCGGCAGGTCGAACTCGGCCGGCTGTCGCTGCGCCCGGTCGACATCACCGATACCGCTGCCGTGATCGAGGCGCTGCCGCAGGCGCGGATGCTGTGGTTGGAGCTGCCGACCAACCCGATGCTGGCGGTGCCGGACCTGCCGGCGCTGACCACGGCGGCCCGCCGGCACGGTGTGCTCAGCGTCGTCGACACCACCCTGGCCACCCCGCTCGGCATCCGGCCGCTGGAGCACGGCGCCGATCTGGTGATGCACTCGGCGACCAAGTGGATCGCCGGGCACAGCGACCTCGTCATGGGGGTACTGGCCACCGCGGACCAGGGCCTGGACGAGCAGCTGAAGGTACGCCGCAACCTGACCGGGGCCCTTCCCGGCGCGCTGGAATCCTTTCTCGCCCTGCGCGGCCTGCGCACCCTGTCGGTACGGCTGGAGCGGGCCTGCGCCAACGCCGCCGAGTTGGCCGGCCGGCTGGAGGACCATCCGGCGGTCCGGCGGGTGCGTTACCTGGGGCTGCCCGGGCACCCGCACGCCGACCGGATCGCGGCGCTGCTGGACAACCACGGTGGGCTGCTGTCCTTCGAGCTGGACTCGCAGCAGCGGGCCGAGCAGGTCTGTGACCGGGTGCGGCTGATCACCCATGCCACCAGCCTCGGCGGGGTGGAGTCGCTGGTGGAACGGCGC
The DNA here is from genome assembly GCA_035940975.1 of Jatrophihabitans sp. Lineage (GTDB taxonomy): Bacteria > Actinomycetota > Actinomycetes > Mycobacteriales > Jatrophihabitantaceae > Jatrophihabitans_A. The sequence continues at coordinate 5,086 of DASZEI010000170.1, forward strand.
GGCAGCTACCCGGGCGAGGTCCAGCAGCAGACGCCGGCCGAGCTGCTCCGGCTGTCGGTGGGTCTCGAGCACGTCGAGGACCTGTGGGCCGACCTGGAGCAGGCGCTGGCCTGACGCTGGGGTTCCCGCTCGGACTCAGCCCGCGGACTTCAGCCCGCGGACTTCAGCCCGCGGACTTCAGCGGGCGAGCAGGGCGGTGGCCACCGCGGCGATCCCCTCGCCGCGACCGGTCAGCCCGAGACCGTCGGTAGTGGTCGCCGACAGGGTCACCGGTGCGCCGACCACATCGCTGAGCAGCGCCTCGGCGTCGAGCCGGCGGGGCGCCAGCTTCGGCCGGTTGCCGATCAACTGCACCGCGACGTTGCCGATCCGCCAGCTCGCCGCCTCCAGCCGCCGAACCACCTCGGCGAGCAGCTCGATCCCGGAGGCTGCGGCCCACTCGGGGTCCGAGGTGCCGAACACCGCCCCGAGATCGCCGAGGCCGGCCGCCGACAGCAGCGCATCGCAGGCCGCGTGGCAGACCACGTCGCCGTCCGAGTGCCCCGCACAGCCATCGACGTTCGGCCAGTACAGCCCCGCCAGCCAGCACTCGCGGCCGGCCTCGACCGGATGGACATCGACACCGAACCCGACCCTGGGCAGTGTCATGCCGGCCCTCCGGAGTCCGACATCACGGCGAGCTCGGCAGCCATCGCATGCGCCAGCCGCAGGTCGTAGGGCGTGGTGATCTTGAAGCAGATCTCCGCGCCGGCGACCGTCCGCACGGGCACCCCGAGCGCTTCGAGCAGGCCGGCGTCATCGGTCACGCCCGCCGGCGAGCGTTGCTCGGCGGCTCGATGAGCGGCCAGCAGCACCGACCGGGAAAAGCCCTGCGGGGTCTGAACCGCCCGCAGCTCGGCCCGGTCGAGAGTGGCGACCACCTGGCCGGCCTGATCCACCCGCTTGATCGTGTCAGCCACCGGCAGCACCGGAATCACTGCCTGCGCCCCGTCGCGCAGGGCTGCCACCACCGCTGAGATCACCGAGGGATCCACCAGCGGGCGGGCAGCGTCGTGCACCAGCACGAGTTCGACGTCAGGGCCCAGCGCGGCCAATCCCAGGTCCACCGACGCCTGCCGGCTGGAGCCGCCGGCCACCACCGTCGCCTGCGCCCCGGCGTGGCCCAGGACGGTGCTCAGCACGTCGGCCGGAGCCACCACCACGATCGAATCGATGTCGGGATGTCCGACGAAAGCATCCAGAGCCCAGCTCAGCAACGGGCGTCCGTGCAAGGGCACCAGGGCCTTCGGCAGGCCCGCGCCAAGACGTTGCCCGGAACCGGCAGCCACGATCACCGCGGCAACCTGGCAGCCGGTGCCAGCCGGATCAGCCGCCACCGACCCCTGGCTACTCAGCCTGAGGGAGCTCTGGCTCAGGCGACGGCCTCGGCCAGAACCTCGTCGAGCACCAGTTCGGCCTTGTCCTCGTTGGTGCCCTCGGCCAGAGCCAGCTCGCTCACCAGGATCTGACGGGCCTTGGCGAGCATGCGCTTCTCACCCGCGGACAGGCCGCGGTCCTTCTCGCGGCGCCACAGGTCACGAACGACCTCGGCCACCTTGTTCACGTCCCCGGAGGCCAGCTTCTCGCCGTTGGCCTTGTAGCGACGCGACCAGTTGGTGGGTTCTTCGGTGTGCGGGGCGCGCAGTACCTCGAAGACACGGTCCAGGCCCTCCTGGCCGACCACATCACGCACGCCCACGATCTCGGCGTTGTCAGCGGGCACCCGAACGGTCAGATCACCCTGCTGGACCTTGAGCACGAGATAGATTCGCTCGACGCCCTGGATGATGCGGGTTTCGATTGCCTCGATTTTTGCAGCGCCATGGTGCGGATAAACTACGGTCTCGCCGACCTCAAAAGTCATAGAGGCAACCCCTTCCGGTGGACTCCAGGGTAACACGTGGGGGCGACACGCCCGAGTCCTTCCTGGCTCTGCCCGCTCCGACATCACCGGTCGTCAGGCCGGGCGGCGCGCGGAGCCACCTGTCCGTCAGCCCGCCGGTGGCGCTCGCTAGGCTGAGGACGGATGTCCCCATCCGGCTCAACAGTCGACCCGGCAGGGAAGGTATGCACCGCGAGTTGAGGCAGGAAGAGGAGTCGCCGTGGGTAACGAGACCGCTGACCGGGCGGGCCTGCTTCGCCGGCTCGGGACGGCAGTCGGGTGCGGGGCGGTCGGCCTGCTGCTGGTGACCGGCTGCGCCGCCGGCCAGAACGCCCAGACGGTCGAGCAGACACCCTCGATCGACGGAGTGCAGGCCGAGGTCGGCAACCTCGCCATCCGGGCTGCGGGCATCGCCGCCCCTGAGTCGGGTGCCAGCTATGCCAAGGGCTCGAGCTTGACGCTGCGGATGGTCATCGTGAACCGGGGCGCCCAGGCGGACAAGCTGGTCTCGGTGAGTTCGCCGGTCGCCGGCGGAGCCGAGTTCACCGCCGGCTCCGGCTCCTCGGGCGCGGGCTCCGGCTCGTCGCCGTCCGCCTCGGGTTCCTCCTCGGACAGCTCCACCAGCGCCTCGCCGTCCGCCTCGCCCAGCAGCTCGGCGGCCGGCTCGGGCTCGGCGTCGGCGTCCGGCTCGGCGTCGCCGTCCGGTTCGGCGTCGCCGTCCGGCTCGGCCAGCAGCTCGGCGGCCGGCTCGACTTCGGTCACCGCGTCGGGCTCGGCATCGGCGTCGGACTCAGCATCGGCGTCGGACTCGGCGTCACCGTCGGGCTCGGCCGCCAGTACCCCGATCGACCTGCCGCCCCGGCAGTCGGTACAGATCGGCATCGGCGAGGGCGGCCCCACCGTGACCCTCACCGGCCTGAACGCCGAGCTGTTCCCGTCGCAGCCGGTGCCGGTGACCCTGACCTTCGCCAGCGGCGCCAGCGTGACCGTCGTCATGGCCGTCCAGCTCACCAGCGAGGTACCGACCGCACCGACCGTGAGCATGGCGACCCAGCCGAGCGAACCGAGCTAACTGCCGGCCCGAGCCCCCCGCTCGGCGCGGCATTTGTGTCACCCGCCCCCGGTAGCCTCCGCCGGGTGAGCACTCCGCCCGGTACCACCACCGCCAAGCAGCCCAAACGCGCCGCTACCAGCTACCTGTGCACCGAGTGCGGCACCCTCTCGATCCGCTGGGTCGGGCGCTGCCCCGAGTGCCAGGCCTGGGGCACCATGACCGAAGAGGGCGCCCGGGCGGCGGCGCTGACGTTGCCCGCGCCGGTCACCCCGCGCCACGCGGCCCTGCCGATCAGCCGGCAGGACTCCGCGCGCGCCCGAGCGCTGCCGACCGGGATCGGGGAGCTGGACCGGGTGCTGGGCGGCGGCCTGGTGCCCGGTGCGGTGCTGCTGCTGGCCGGCGAGCCGGGCGTCGGCAAGTCGACCCTGCTGCTGGAGGTCGGCCAGAAGTACGCCGCAGCCACCGGATCGCCGGCCCTGATCGTGACCGGGGAGGAATCGACGTCCCAGGTCCGGTCGCGGGCCGAACGCACCCACACCATGCATTCGCAGCTGTTCCTGGCTGCCGAGAACGACCTGGGCGCGGTGCTGGCCCACCTGGACGAGGTGAAGCCCGGGCTGCTGATCCTGGACTCGGTGCAGACCATCGCGTCCTCGACCGTGGACGGTGTGATGGGCGGGGTTCCACAGATCCGCGCCGTCACCGCCGCGATCAGCTCGGTCGCCAAGGAGCGTGGCATCGCCACCGTCCTGGTCGGCCACGTCACCAAGGACGGCTCGATCGCCGGCCCGCGGGCCTTGGAGCACCTCGTCGATGTCGTGCTGTATTTCGAGGGCGACCGGCACAGCTCGTTGCGGATGCTGCGGGCCATCAAGAACCGCTACGGCGCCACCGACGAGGTCGGCTGCTTCGAGATGCACGAGGAGGGCATCGACGAGCTGACCGACCCGTCCGGGCTGTTCGTCAGCACCCGGGACATCGCCGTCCCCGGAACCTGCGTCACGGTCACGGTGACCGGGCGCCGACCGCTGCTGTCGGAGGTGCAGTCGCTGGTGGCGGCTGCCTACGGCAACGGTGGCTCGGCCCGCCGTTCGGTGACCGACCTCGACGCCTCGCGGGTCAACATGCTGCTGGCGGTGCTCGGCCGGCACGCCGGCGTGCAACTCAGCGACCGCGACGTCTACGCCGCCAGCGTCGGCGGGATCAAGATCACCGAGCCGTCGGTGGATCTGGCCATCCTGCTCGCCATCGCCTCGGCCGCCAGCGACATCGCCCTGCCCAGCACCCTCTGCGCGATCGGCGAGGTGTCGCTGTCCGGCGACATCCGCCGGGTCAGCAGCGTGCAACGGCGCCTCAGCGAGGCCAGCCGGCTGGGCTTTCGCCGGGCGCTGGTGCCGCACGGTTCGGACTGGTCCCAGCTGACCGGCATGAAGGTCATCGAGGTGCCCACGGTGGCCAGGGCCTGGGACTTCGTGGCCCAGTTGTGACTGCCGAGCGGCCCCACGGTGGGCCGTCATGCCGGCGAAGCTCCTAGACTGTGTCTAAGTTCAGATCATGTGAAAAGCAGGAGTGCGTACGTGGCCATCAGTGATCGCGACGAGGTGCTGCGATCGGTTCTCGCCTCGCTCGCCCCTGGCACGGCCCTGCGGGACGGGCTGGAACGGATCCTGCGGGGCAATACCGGCGCGCTGATCGTGCTGGGCAATGACAAGGTCGTCGAGTCGCTGTGCACCGGTGGGTTCCCGCTGGACATCGAGTTCGCGGCCACCCGGCTGCGCGAGCTGGCGAAGATGGACGGCGCCGTGGTGCTCAGCACCGACGGCTCACGGATCCTGCGGGCGGCCACCCACCTGATGCCTGACCCGGCCATTCCCACCGAGGAATCCGGAACCCGGCACCGGACCGCGCAGCGGGTAGCCCAGCAGACCGGCTTTCCGGTGATCTCGGTGTCGCAGTCGATGAAGATCATCAGCCTCTACCTCGGCCCTCGACGGCACGTGCTGGAGAACTCCACCTCGCTGCTGTCCCGCGCCAACCAGGCGGTCCAGACGCTGGAGCGCTACAAGTCCCGGCTGGACGAGGTGTCCCAGACCCTGGCCGCACTGGAGATCGAAGACCTGGTCACCGTGCGCGATGCCACCGCGGTGTCCCAGCGGCTGGAGATGGTGAGCCGGATCGCCGACGAGATCTCCGGCTACGGCGCCGAGCTCGGCACCGACGGCCGGCTGCTGTCGCTGCAGCTCGAGGAGCTCGTCACCGGCGTCGACGCCGACCGCG
>DASZEI010000171.1:0-6880 GCA_035940975.1 Jatrophihabitans sp.
GGCCGCTGCTCGGCCGGGATGCCCGGGCCGTTGTCGGCCACCCGGAGTTCCTTGCCCCGCCGAGCCGCGGCCACGGTCACCGCCACCTCGCAGCGGACCTCCGGACTCCGGTAGCGCACCGCGTTGTCGATCAGGTTGAACAGCAGCACCCGCAACTGCACCGGATCGGCGACCACCGTGGCCTGGTCGCAGCGCACCTCGGCCCCGTCCGCCACCGGTCCGAGATCGGCCAGCACCTGCTCGACCAGGGTGGCCACCGGCACCGGCTCGTGCCGCGGCGAGCCGCCCACGCTGGCATAGCTGAGCAGCTGGTCGATGGCCGACATCATCCGCTGGCTGGCCGACACCGAGCGGTCGACGTAGTCCAGCGCCGTCGGGTCCTGCTGGACCGCCGGGTGGTCCTGCAGCAGCTCCCCGAAGCCCAGCGACGCGGTCAGCGGGGTCTTGAGGTTATGGCTGAGCTGGGCGGCGAACGCCGCGAGCTGGCGATGCGAGCGCGCCAGTTCGGCCACCGTCTGGCGCAGCTGATTCGAGCGCCGGCGCAGCTCGAGCACGTCCACCACGCCGACGGCCAGCGTCTGCAGGGCGCTGCGCTGGCCGGCGTCCAGCGTCCTGGGCTCGGGGTCGAAGACGCAGATCGTGCCCACCAGGTGGCCACCGGGTGCCCGCAGCGGGCTGGCGGCGTAGAACCGGACCTTGCCGAGCTCGCCGGTCACCCACGGGTTCGCGGCGAAGCGTGGATCCTGCCGGGCGTCCGGAACGACCAGCTGCTCGCCGAGGCGCAGGGTGACCTCACACATCGAATCGGCGCGGTCGGAGACCATCGGCTCGCAGCCGAAGGCCGCCAGCTGGAACTGGTGCCGGTCATCGATCAGGTTCAGTACCGCGCTGCGTACCCCGCAGACTCCGGCCGCCAGTTCGGTGAAGCCGGCCAGCGTCGCCTCGTCCGCGTCGCTGAGTTCTTGCACCGGCAGCCGGGCCAGGATGCCGTACTCGCGCAGCGCGGAGATCCGGTCGCGCTCGCGATCGGCGGCGGTGACCGGGCTTGCCGAGCTCATCCGACCCCGAGCCGGTATCCGACGCCGCGGACCGTGCGGATGTAGCGACCGCTGCGCGGATCGTCGCCGAGCTTGCGGCGCAGGTTGGCCATGTGCACCTCTACCAGGTGACCGTCGCTGACCCAGTCGGTGCCCCACACCGTCCGCAGCAGCGTCTCGCGCGGCCAGACCCGGCGCGGACCCGACAGCAGCGTGGCCAGCAGGTCGAACTCGGTGCGGGTCAGCTCGAGTTCCACCCCGTCCAGCATCACCAGCCGGCCCTCCACGTCGACTTCGAGGCCGCCGTGCCGCAGCGACTCGGTCGGTGCCACGAGCTCGGTCATCGATCCGCCGGCCGCTCGCGGTCGGCGCAGCATCGCCGCGATCCGGGCCCGCAGCTCGCGCGGGCTGAACGGCTTGGTCAGGTAGTCGTCGGCGCCGATCTCCAGCCCCATCAGCCGGTCGATCTCGTCCGGGCGGGCGGTCAGCATCACCACGTAGGCGTCGGTGATCTCGCGGATCCGCCGGCACACCTCGATGCCGTCAAGGTCGGGCAGGTTCAGATCCAGTGTCACCACGTCGGGCTGCACCTCGCGCACGGCGGCGATGCCGTCGGTGCCGCTGGCGGCCTCGGTGATCTCGAAGCCCGACTGCCGCAGCAGCTCGGCGATGAGCGCGCGGATGTCGGCGTCGTCATCGACGATGACAGCAGACCACGCTCGCTCGACCAGCACACTGATCACGTTAGGTGACTGGCTGCTCGTGGGCACAGCGAAACGCCAGAAAACCGGGCAACGCGGGGGCTGCCCGGTCAGCAGCTGATGGTTACGGCCTGACTCGGGCTGGAAGTCCAGTTCAGGTAGGTGGTGACCAGCGTGAGCGAGTAGGTGACGTTCTTGGTGATGGTGAACTTCTGGCTGCTGGCCGTCTTGGGACTGATCGTCTGCAGCTGGCTGCCCCCGTTGAGCAGGTTGTAGCCGCTGGCCTTGGCGTCCACCGTCGGCGTCCAGGTCAGGGTGACCGTGCACGCCGTGCGCGAGACGGACAGGTTCGTCGGCGCGTGCAGCATGCCGGTGCTGGTTGACTGGGCCGAGGCAGCCTGCTGGTTGAAGCTTGCCTCGGCCGCCGCCGGCACGGTCCATAGGGTCACCGCGAGCAGCACTGCGGCAGCGGTTCGTATCCGCATCGCGCCCTCGCCCCTTCCCATCCGGACAACTTCTCGCATCGACGGGCCAGGACAGGGTCCTGACCAGGTACTTACCATGCCAACTTCACATCAAACTCACCCCGGTGGACGCTCAAGGTTGCCTCAAGACTTCTGGTTCCCTCGTTTGGCCATACTGGACGGGTGATCTCGATAGAAACCGCGCGCCTGCTTCGCGACGCCGGGCTGCGCTGGACTCCCGCTTCCGGAGACCGGTTCGTGGTGATCGACCGCGGCATGGACGAGGAGGTGTTCGTGCTCAGCGACATGACCGTCGAGGTGCACCAACTCGAGCACGGCCAGGTGATCGGGTTCAACGGCACCACCGAGTGGGCGCTGGACTCGGTGGAGGACCGGGACGCGGTGTGGCTGCCGCGCGAGAGCCAGTTGCGCGAGCTGCTGGCCGGAACATTTCGCAGCCTGGACCGGGTGAACGGCGACTGGCGGGTACGGCTGGAGATCAACTCGGTGCCGGTGCAGGTACGCCATCCCGACCCCGAGCAGGCCTACGCGCTGGCGCTGCTGCAGCTGGTCTCCGGCTCCGCCTGAGTTCGCGCGCCCCGGCTGGGTAGCCGCCCTCAGCTCGGCGCCGCCCCTCAGCTGATGGCACCCGTCAGCTCGGTAGCGCCCCTCAGCTGCCCGCCACCAGCGAGCCCGGGATCTCCCGGCACCGGCCGCGCATCTCGGCCACCACCGCGCCGTCGGCCCGCCGCACCGTGACGTCGTAGAGCCCGGCCCGGCCCCGCCGGTGGCGCTCCACGGCGACGGCGCGCAGCTCGTCGCCGGCCTGGACCTGGGCGACGAAGTCGATGTCGCAGCCGGTGGCCACGGTGTTGCGGTTGTAGCTGTTGCAGGCCACCGCGAACGTGGTGTCGGCAAGGGTGAACACCACGCCGCCGTGGGCGATCCGGTGACCGTTGAGCATCGCGGGCGTCACCGTCATCGCCATCTCGGCCTGCCCGGGACCGGCTCGCAACGCTCGGATCCCCAGCGCCGCTGAGGCGGCATCGGCGGCGAGCATGGCGCGCATGCACCGCTCGGCCAGCTCGCGAGCGGCACCGTCGGCCCGCGGGTCGTCGGTGCCGGGGAGGTCAGTCATGGGCTCACGCTAGCGGTGGCCACTGCCGGTGAGCCGCGGGCCGTGGCTGGCCGTAGGGTTGACCTGCTTGCGGTCCGGACCTTGTCGAAAGGATGCCAGCGATGTCGCACGACAGTGAGCAACCGATCCTGCGCCAGATTCACGACCTGGTCGCCGAGGAGCACCAGCTGCGCTCGACCCACACCGGCATCGGGCTGAACTCCACCGAACGCAGCCGGCTGGACACCATCGAGCGCGAGCTCGATCGGTGCTGGGACCTGCTGCGGCACCGGCGGGCGGCCGAGGAGTACGGCACCGACCCCGACGCCGCCAGGAGCGAGGCCGACACCGCCCGGGGCGACCGGGACACCGCCCGGGACGAGTTCGCCGACGCCGACGACCTGGAAATCTAGACATCCCAGGCGGATTCGAGCCCAGACCGGGCTCGGCGACGTGCGGGTCCTGGGCCCGCGTCGCGTCAGCCCAGCACCAGCCAGGTCCGGCCGTCGATCAGCTCGCGCACCGCGTCCAGGTGCCCGGCGTGGGTCGCCGTCTCGGTGAGAACGGCCAGGATGGTGTTGCGCAGATCCCGGGGCGGCAGGTCGGGAAAGATCTCAGTGGGCCAGCGGGCCGGGGCCGCGTCGAGCGCGGTGCTGTCGAGAACGGCGTCGGCGAGCGCTATCTCCTCGCGGTACAGCTCGAATACCGCCTCGGCCGGCACGTCGGGACCTACTTGCCAGGCGGCGTTCCCGTCCGCCAGCTCGACCTGCTGGCCGGCGGCGACGGCGCGGAACCAGAACCGCTCGACGTCCAGGGCGAGGTGGTTGACCAGCCCCAGGCAGTTCCACCCCGAGGGCAGCACCGGACGGCGCAGCGCCTCCTCGGACAGGCCGTCCAGGATGCCCAGCACGTGCTCGCGCTGGTAGCCGAGCCAGCCGCGCAACGCGCTGGCCTCCTGGCGTGCGGATGGGTGCGATGCCGGTTCGGCCACGGGACAGCTCCACGGTCGGGACCGCCGATCCTAGCCAGGAGCGGTCGGCAGAGCGGGCTCACCCGCCGGGCAGCGTGCGCGGCGCCCCGAGCAGGTAGGTCAGCAGCACTACGGTGATCACCTGCGCGCACAGCAGCCCGACCAGGACGACGATCTGGAACCTGGCCGCCTCGACCGCGCTGGCGCCACCCAGCAGCGCCCCGATGAACGCCCCGGGCAGCGTGACCAGCCCCACCGTCCGGGTCTGGTCCAGCGCCGGCACCAGCGCCTCCGACGCCGCCCACCGGGCCACGTCCCGCACGGCCTGGCGCGGGGTGGCGCCGATCGAGAGCCAGGCCTCCACCTCGTCCCGGCGCCGGCGCAGCCCCTCGCTCAGGTGCCGGCCGGCCAGTGTCGCCGCGGTCATGGTGCCGCCGAGCACGATGCCCGACACCGCGATGAAGTTGCGCACATTGCGGTCCAGGGTGGGCAGCGCGACGATGACCGCGACCACCACCGAGGCCGCCGCCCCGCACGAGAGCATCACCGCGGCCAGCGCACCCTCGCTACCGTGCAGCCGCCGGGCCGCGGTCCAGGTGGCGACCGTGAACATCACCGCGACGACCGCCACCGAGGTCAGCGGCGCGGCGAACACCCCGCGCAACGCGGCGGCCACGAACGCCAGTTGCAGCACCGCCCGCAGCGCGGCCACCAGCAGGTCGCGCTGCCGATCGAGCCGGCCGGCCCACGAGACGGCGATCGCGATCGCCAGCAACGCCACCAGGCCGACGGCCAGGCGGACCCATTCGGTCACGCCAGGGACCGTACCGCCTCATCCGTCAGCGGTCGGGTTCAGCTGGAGATGTCCTTGGTGCTGAACCGCGCCCAGGCCAGTAGCCAGAACACCAGGATGTAGCCGAGCGCCAGCCGGACGCCCGGGCCCAGGCCCGCCAGCGACAGCGGATCGCGCAGCACGTCGGCGAAGCTGAGCAGGTAGTAGCTGATCAACCACGGCCGCAGCACGTGCAACTGCGGCACCGCCACCAGTACCTGCATCAGGACGGCCACCGCCAGCACCGCGGCCATCGCCGCGATCGGCACCTCGGTCAGGGTGGAGATGAACAGCCCGATCGTGGCGATCGCCAGCATCATCAGCGCCGCGTAGCCGACCACCAGGGCCAGCCGGCCGATCCCGCCGGCGAGGCTGGTCTGGGTGCCGGACAGCAGCGTCACCCGGCCCGCCGGAAACAGCGCGAAGCCGATCGCCAGGCCCGCCGACGCGACCACCGACGCGATGATCAGGCACCAGAGCGCGGCAGCGGCGAACTTGACCAGCAGCAGCCTGGTGCGGCTGACCGGCACCGTCAGCAGGTAGCGCAGGGTTCCCGAACTCGCCTCGCCGGCGATCGACTCGCCGACCACCACCGACACCGCCATCGGCAGGAACACCGGGATCACCACCACCAGCGCGGTGAACGCGACGAAGATGCCGTTGTTCGTGATGTCCCCGAGCAAGCCCGCGGACTCGCCGGAGCGGGGGTCGGTGGTGAGCTTGACCGCGACGCCGATGACGACCGGGATCGCCAGCAGTGCCAGCAGCATCAACTGGTTGCGCCGCCGGCGCAGCACCATGCCGATCTCGCTGGCCAGCAGCCGACCGCCGAACCGGGCAGGCCGCCGGCCGCGAACTGGTCCGGCGACCGGTTGGACGGCACCGGCCGCGTCAACCGCTGACATCGAAGCCCTCCCCGGTGAGCTGGACGAAGATGTCCTCCAGGTTCGGCCGGGCGACCGTGAAGCCGCGCACGCCCACCCCGGCGGCCACCAGCGCGGCCACCACCTGTTCCGGCGGCCGGTCGCCGAGCACCGCCGAGGCGCAGCCGTCCTGCTCGGTGATCTCGGCCAGTCCCAGGTCGGCCAGCACCGCCTTGGCCGCGCTCGAATCCAGCGCCTCGACGGTGACCCGGACCCGCTGCTGGGCGGCCAGTTCAGCCATCGAGCCCTGCCACACCAGGCTGCCGACCCGCATCACCCCGACGTGGCTGCAGATCTGGGAGACCTCGCTGAGCAGGTGCGAGGAGACGAACACCGTGATCCCGTCCGAGGCCAGGTCCGCGATCAGGTGCCGCACCTCCCGGGTGCCCTGCGGGTCCAGGCCGTTGGTGGGCTCGTCCAGGATCAGCAGCCGTCTGGGTTGCAGCAGCGCCGCGGCGATACCCAGCCGCTGCCGCATGCCGAGGGAGTAGTTGCGGTAGCGCTTGCCGGCGGCGGCACTCAGGCCGACCCGGTCCAGGGAGGTGCCGATCCGGCTGCCCGCGTTGCGCCGGTCGGCACCGAGGTCGGCGGCGTCCAGCCGGGCCAGGTTGGCACGGCCGGAGAGGTAGGGATGGAAGGCCGGGCCCTCGACCAGCGCGCCGACATCGGGCAGCACCCGGCCGGACTGGGCCGGGATCGGCGAGCCGAGCAGCGACACCGTCCCGGCGGTGGGGTAGATCAGCCCCAGCAGCATCCTTATCGTGGTGGTCTTGCCCGAGCCGTTCGGGCCGAGAAAGCCGAACACCGAGCCGGCCGGCACCGCCAGGTCGACGCCA
>DASZEI010000172.1:0-13973 GCA_035940975.1 Jatrophihabitans sp.
AGCTGGTACGGCGGCGTGGTGTCGCCGAACACCCCGGCGCAGCCGCAGTCACCCTGGTCGGCGGGCAGTTCGGCCAGGGTTGCGACCAGCAGCTCGCGCAGCTTCGGAAGGTTGGCCGCGAAGGTCTGCAACACCTCCGCGTGGGTGACGCCGGAGCCCACCTCGACGCCCGCGTCGTGGTCGGTCACCAGGCACAGCGAGGTGAAGCAGAGCGCCAGCTCGCGGGCCAGCGCGGCCTCGGGCATCGCCGTCATGCCGATGATGGTGGCGCCGCCGCGGCGGTAGTCCAGCGACTCGGCGCGGGTGGAGAAGCGCGGACCGTTGATCACCGCCAGGGTGCCCGAGCCGGTCAGCGGCACCCCGGCCGCCTGCGCCGCTCGCTGGGCGGCGGCCCGGCCGGTCGGGCAGTACGGATCGGAGAACGACAGGTGTGCGACACCGGCCTCGCCGTCGCTGTAGGTGTGCGGCCGGCCCCAGGTCCGGTCCAGGATCTGGTCGGGCAGCACCAGCGCGCCGGGCCCCAGTTCGGGCAGCAGCGAGCCCACCGCCGAACCGGTCACGACCTGGCGGACCCCCAGCGACCGCAACGCCCACAGGTTGGCGCGGTAGGGCACCCGGTGCGGCGGGAACCGGTGGTCGACGCCGTGCCGGGGCAGGAACGCCACCCGCCGGCCGGACAGCGTCGCGACGGTGACCGCACCGCTCGGCTCGCCGTACGGGGTGTCCACCCGCAGCGTCTCGGCCTGTTCGAGCAGCGAGTAGAAGCCGGAACCACCGATGACGCCGATCTCTGCCTGCGAGGTAGCCACCCGCACACGGTAACGAGTGCGCCGGCCTGTGAGATGCACCCCGAACGGCTTGGCGTTGTGTGCCACGCCGCGAGATAGTAGGACGTCAGAACATCGGGGTCGTTACAGCCGGGGAGCCACGAGATGCAGCGCAGGCACTACGACGAGGACCATCTCGCCTTCGGCGACGCGGTACGCACCTTCATCACCAAGGAGATGCAGCCGGACTACCTGGCGTGGGAGGCAGCCGGGCTCGCCCCCCGCGAGCTGTTCCGGGCCGCCGGCGGCAACGGCTTCCTGGGTCTGCAGGTGCCCGAGCAGTACGGCGGCGGCGGGACCGAGGACTTCCGGTTCAACCAGATCCTCGGTGAGGAACTGATGCTGGCCGGCGTCGGTGGCGCGGGCCTGGGCATCACCCTGCACAACGACATCTGCCTGCCCTACTTCCTGCGCTACTGCACCGAGGAGCAGAAGCAGCGCTGGCTGCCCGGCATCGCCTCGGGCGAGCTGATCACCGCGCTGGCGATGACCGAGCCGGGCGCGGGTTCGGACCTGGCCGGCATCCGCACCTCGGCGGTGGCCGACGGGGACGACCTGATCGTCAACGGTGCCAAGACCTTCATCACCAACGGGATCAACGCCGACCTGGTGATCACCGCGGTGCGCACCGGCCCCGAGCGGCACAAGGGGCTCAGCCTGGTGATCGTGGAACGCGGCATGCCCGGCTTCGAGCGCGGCCGCAACCTGGAGAAGCTGGGCCTGCACTCCCAGGACACCGCCGAGCTGAGCTTCACCGACGTCCGGGTGCCCAAGGCGAACATTCTCGGTGAGATCGGCGGCGGCTTCCTCGGGCTGGTCTCCAACCTGCCGCAGGAGCGGATGTCGATCGCGATCTCGGGCGTGGCCGGCGCCCGGGCGGCGCTGAACTGGACGATCAGCTACGTCCGCGAGCGCAAGGCCTTCGGCCAGTCGATCGGCTCGCTGCAGAACACCCGGTTCGTGCTGGCCGAGGTGGCGACCGAAGTCGATGTCGCGCAGGCCTACATCGACAAGTGCGTCGATGCCCTGCTGGTCGGCGACCTGAGCCCGGAGGACGCCGCCAAGGCCAAATGGTGGGCCACCGAGCTGCAGGGCCGGGTGGTCGACCGGTGCCTGCAGCTGCACGGCGGTTACGGCTACATGCAGGAGTACCCGATCGCCCGTGCCTACGCCGACGCCCGGGTCACCCGGATCTACGGCGGCGCCACCGAGATCATGAAAGAGATCATCGGCAAGTCCCTCAAGCTCGGGTAGCGCTCAGTCCCTCGGAGCAGCTTCGCTGCGTCCCACCGTCGCTGGTGCTCCGGCACACCTCAGGGCTGGTTGTACCCCGCAGGGATGCGGACGGTGCGGCTGCTTTCCGCCACTATGCCGCCTGTGACCCAGGCGGTGACCACAGCGGGGCCCGGGTGCAGGCCGTTGCCCATGAAGGTCCAGCCCCCTTGGGCCCTTCCGGTGGCGTCGCAGTTGATCTCCCCGCGTCCCAGTGCCCCGGGCGTCAACTCGTAGCTGATGCCGTCTTGGACGAACTCCATGTGAAGGCTGTAGCTGCCGACGGGGCAGTTGCGCAGCTGGACGGTGGCACTCACCGCGTCGTACAGCGGACCGTTGCCTTCGATGCTGGGGTCGAACTGGAAGATCGCGCTGGTGCTGTGGTCGATCTTGAGGCGGGTCGCCGGCCCGGCGTCGGCGGTGGCGGGGGCCAGCAACAGTATCGCCGCACAGGCGGCGAGGGTGCTCGACAGGAACGCGCGCATGATCCGTCCTGGGCGTGGGCATGGAAAGCCGAGCGCGAGCGAAGACCCCCCGTGGATCGACTGATGGCGACCGTACTCATCTGTCGTGATTGCCACAATGCCCCAGATCGATGTTCTAGATTCGAAATTGCTGCATTGTCCCGATGTCGTCTGTGCGCCGGAGTCGAGCTCACCTGGTGGCGCCACAGCCGGCTCGTGCCCGGTGGGCTGCCTCAGAGCTGGTTGTTGGGCCCCGCCGGGATCCGGACGGTGCGGCTGCCCTCCGCCAGTACCGGCATGCCGTCTGCCTGCCGGTAGATGGTGACGGTGACGAGCGCGGTGCCCGGGTGCAGGCCGTTGCCGTAGAAGGCCATCCCCACCTGAGTGGTCCCGGTGCCGGTGCAGTGGAACTCACCGACGCCCAGTGCCGAGGATGCCAACGGGTAGCTGACGCCGTCCTGGACCAGGCTCATCGAGAGCAGGTAGTCGCCGGCGGGACAGTTGCGCAGTTGGGTGTTCACCGTCACGGTGTCGTACTCCGGACCGGTGCCCGCCGGGCTGGGGTCGTACTGGAAGATCGCGCCGGTGTTCTGCTCGATCCGGAGCTTGGCCGCCGGGGCGGCGCTGGCAGAGGTGGTGGTCAGCATCAGCATCGCCGCGCAGGCGGCGACCGTGCTCGACAGGAATGCGCGCATGAGGATCCGTCCCGGTTCTAGGAGTAAGAGCCGGGCGCGACGTCAAGGCCGCCCCGAATCGGCTTACGGCGACCTTACACATCCCTCCTGATTGCCGCAATCCTAGTTCTTTACCTTATTTTCATTGGTATTTACAGAGAGTAGACGGGCGCTCACACAGCGCAGCCATTGCACGCATCGGAACCTCGCAACAGCGCGCCGGGACTCGATGAGACCACTGCCAGGAGCGGCTGGGCTAGCCTCTGCGCTGGGCGCACCGCGGCAGGTGCCAGGCCAGATGCGGAGCGACACGATGCGGTTCCTGCTCGCCTCCGCCTCCTCCGGCCGGCTGCGAACGCTGCGCAACGCCGGCGTCGAGCCCGAGGTCGAGGTGTCCGGCGTGGACGAGGACGCGATCAGCGCCCCTACCCCGGCCGATCTGGTGCGCGAGCTGGCACACGCCAAGGCGGTCGCGGTCGCCGGCCGGCAGCACGGTGACTTGCTGGTGCTGGGGTGTGACTCGCTGCTCGAACTCGACGGCAGGGCGCTGGGCAAGCCGTCCTCGGCCGCCGAGGCGGTGCGACGCTGGCAGCTGATGCGCGGCCGGACGGGCGTGCTGCACACCGGCCACACCCTGATCGAGGTCGCCCACTCGGCGGCAATGCGGATGTCTGACCGGGTGGCCAGCACCGAGGTGCGCTTCGCCGAGCCCTCCGACGCCGAGATCGAGGCCTACGTAGCCACCGGCGAGCCGTTGCGGGTGGCCGGCGCCTTCACCATCGACGGCTTCGGCGGCTGGTTCGTCGAGGCGGTGGCCGGCGACCACCACAACGTGGTCGGGTTGTCGCTGCCGCTGCTACGCCGGATGCTGCTGGACTTCGGCTACGCCGTGTCAGACCTACCCGCGCGGCGCGACTGAGGCGTTACTCAGACCGGCGGCACCCCGTGCCGCTTGTCGGCCAGCGGACGGGCCTTGCCGGTCAGTGCGGCGAACCGCTGGGCGATCTCGGCCCGCAGCTCGGACGGGTTGATGATCACGTCAATGACCAGGTCCGCGGCCAGCCGCAGCAGGTCGACGTCCTCCTCGTACTCGGCCCGCTTGGCCTTGACGAAGGCGGCCTGCTCCTCCGGATCGGCGATCTCAGCGATCTTGTTGGCATAGACGGCGTTCACCGCCGCCTCCGGCCCCATTACCGCGACCCGGGCGGTGGGCAGCGCGATGCAGGCGTCCGGCATGAAGCCGGGGCCGTCCATCGCGTACAGCCCGGCGCCGTAGGCCTTGCGGACCAGCACCGACAGCTGCGGCACATTGGCCTCGGAGACGGCGGTGATCATCTTGGCGCCGTGCCGGATGATGCCCAGGCGCTCCACCTCGGAGCCGATCATGAACCCGGGCACGTCGGCGAGGTAGAGCAGGCTGACGTTGAAGGCGTCGCAGAGCCAGATGAACCGGGCGGCCTTGTCGGCCGAGTCGCCGAACAGCACCCCACCGCGGACCGCGGAGTTGTTGGCCACCACGCCCACCGCGCGGCCGTCGATCCGGGCCAGGCCGGTGATCAGCTCGGCCGCGAACTCCGGCTTGACCTCGAAGAAGGAGTCGGCGTCGATCACGCCGTCGATCACCTCGTGCATGTCGAAAGGCATCGACTCGGCGACCGGCACCACGTCGTCGGCCAACTCCACGGCCGGCGCCTCGGCGGCGTAGTGCGGGGCGGGTTGCCGCCAGTTGAGCGGCAGGTAGGAGAAGAACAGCTTGGCCTGCTCGATGGCATCGGCGTCATCGGTGGCCAGGTTGTCGCCGCAGCCGGAGACGGTGGCATGCATCCGGGCGCCGCCCATCTCCTGCAGGCTGACCTTCTCCCCGACCACCATCTCGGCCATCCGGGGGGAGCCGAGGTACATCGAGGCGTTGGCCTCGACCATGATCACGATGTCGCAGAACGCCGGGATGTAGGCGCCGCCGGCAGCCGACGGGCCGAACAGGCAGCAGATCTGGGGCACCTTTCCCGACAGCGCCACCTGGTTGTGGAAGATCCTGCCGGCGCCCCGGCGGCCCGGGAACAGGGCCACCTGGTCGGTGATCCGGGCCCCGGCGGAGTCGATCAGCCAGAAGACCGGCAGCTCCTCGACCAGGGCCCGCTCGGTGATCCGGATGATCTTCTCCACCGTCCGGGCGCCCCACGAACCGGCCTTGACGGTCGGGTCGTTGGCCACCACCAGCGCCGGCCGGCCCTCGATGAGCCCCTGACCGGTGACCACCCCGTCGGCCGGCAGCCCCGGCGCGGTGGCGTTGGCCAGCTGGGCGTCCTCGACGAAGGAGCCCTCGTCGAACAGCAGCGCGATCCGGTCCCGGACGTAGAGCTTGTGCGCGTCGGCGAGCTTGGCCGCGGCCTTGGCGTGCGGGGCCAGCGTTGCCTGCCGCGCCGCGGCTACCTTCTCGGCGTCACTCATTACTGACCCTGCTCTTCGCGCGAGCGCTCATCGCGCACTCGCTCCGCTCCTCGCTCGCTGAGCTCACTGCGATGCTCACTCAACGGGCAGGCCCAGCGACCGGGCGATGACCATCCGCTGCACCTCGGAGGTGCCCTCGCCGCTCTCGAGGCTCTTGGCGTCGCGGTCGAACCTTGCCACCGGGTACTCCTCCATGAAGCCGTACCCGCCGAACACCTGGGTCGCCACCCGGGTGGCCGAGACCGCGGCCTCGCTGGAGAACAGCTTGGCGATCGCGGCCGCGTGCTTGACCTCCTTCGCCGAACGCCCGGCGTCCTTGAGCCAGGCGGCCTTGTAGGTCAGCGTCCGGGCCGCCTCGACCGCGACCGCGAGATCGCTGATCGCGAAGGCGATGGCCTGCCGGGAGCCGATCGGCTTGCCGAAGGTGTGCCGCTGGTGGGCGTAGCGCAGCGACTCGTCCAGGCAGGCCTGCGCCAGCCCCACCGCCAGAGCCGAGATGGCGATCCGGCCGTCGTCGAGGATGGCCAGGAACTGCTTGAAGCCGGTACCGCGCCGCCCGACCAGGTTCGCCTCGGGCACCCGGCAGTCGTCGAAGACCAGCCCGTGGGTGTCGGAGATCCGCCAGCCGAGCTTGTCGTAGGCCGGCTGCACCTCGAAGCCGGGGGTACCGCTGGGGATCAGGATCGCCGAGATCTCAGCCTTGCCGTCGATGGTGCCGGTCCGGGCCGTCACGGTTACCAGCGAGGTGATCGACGAGCCGGAGTTGGTGATGAACGCCTTGGCGCCGTTGACCACCCATTCGCCGTCCACCAGTTCGGCCCTGGTGCGGGTGGCGCCGGCGTCGGAGCCCGCCTCGGGTTCGGTCAGGCCGAAACCGGCGAGGGTGCGTCCGGCGACCAGGTCGGGCAGCCAACGCTGCTTCTGCTCGTCGCTGCCGAAGCTCAGGATCGGGTTGATGCCCAGGCCCACCCCCGCCGAGAGGGTGATGCCGATGGACTGGTCCACCCGGCCGAGTTCTTCGATGGCCACGCACAGCGAGGTGAAGTCGGCCCCCGCGCCGCCGTACTCCTCCGGCACCACCAGCCCGAACAGGCCGAGATCGCCCATCTTGGGGATCAGCTCCACCGGGAAGTAGTGCTCGCGGTCCCACTCGGCCACGTGCGGGGCGACCTCGGACTCGGCGAAGTCCCGCACGACCTTGCGGAACACCTCGTGGTCGGCTGACAGCTCAAAAGACATGGCCACTCCCCGGCACTGAACGAGCCGTCCCGGCGCTGGTGGCACCGGTGGACCGGCTCGGAGACTTAGTTGACGTTTACGTCAACGTTAAGCACTATAACGCTATGACCTCCACAGCGGAAGCCAGGGCGGGACAGACAACCCGACTCGTCCCAGGCGAGCGGACCTGGACCGTCGGCGAGCTCGCCGACGAGCTGGGCATCACCACCCGGACGCTGCGCTTCTACGAGGCCGAAGGTTTGATCGCCCCCGCCCGAGCGGGCTCAGCGCGGATCTATGACCACCGCGACCGGACCCGGCTGCGGCTCATCCTGCGCGGCAAGCGTTTCGGGATGTCGCTGTCGGAGATTCGCGAGATCGTCGACATGTACGACGGGGCGGCCAGCTCCGAGCGCATGCAGCTGGAGAAGCTGCTGCACCGGCTCGGGGAGATCGCCGAGGACCTGCGCGCCCGGCAGCGGGATCTGGCCCGGACCCTGGCCGAGGTCAGCGACGTGGCCGGCCAATGCCAGGACCGCCTCGACCAATTGTCCTGACCGCACTCAACTGAGTCGGCGACTCACCTACTTGGCTGGGCTCACCTGATCGGGTAGCCGCCTCGACCGTCACAGCCAGCAGTAGCGTCGGGTGGCCCGCGCCTGGAGGTATCTCTGCCGGCTCGGGCGCTCTCCTGTTCCTTGACCAGTCCGCATCGTGGTGGACCCTCCCGCGCGTGCGCACGGGCCCGTACCGACGCCACTTCGCGCCCCGGATGAAAGGTGGCGACCATTAACACAGACGTGCATGTCCAGCAGCGCTGGATCGACATCCCGTCGGTCTACGGGATGACCGTGCGCAAGGCCTTGGAACGGCTCGCGGAGGCCGGCTTCGCACCGGTCGCCTCGCCGCGACGGTTCACCGCGGACGCCGGGGACGTCGTCGGCGGAACCCTCCCGCCGGAGGGCACGGCCCTGCTGCGCACCGCTCGGATCGACCTGCTCCCGGTGCCGAAGGGGGCGGTGGAGCCTTTGGCCGACGAGGCCCTCACCGTGGACGAGCTCATCGACGCCGGGATCATGCCCGACCTCGCCGGGTTCGGCATCAACGAGGCGCTCGCGCTGCTCCAGGCACATGGGTTCCACACCTGGCCGCGGGGTGCCTTCACCGACAAGGTAGAGCCCGACTTCGTCGTCTTCACCGAACCACGGCGCGGGATGCTCATGAACTTCGAGCCGATCACCATCTGGTACGCGATTCCGGTGCCGCCGCCGGACCCGATAGGCCCGCCGCCGGACCTGAAGGTGCTCAAGCCCTGACCGGGTCGCGGGCCCCTACCGATGAGTTCCGGCGGGGCGCGTCGAGCAGCTGCGTCGATCGATCACTTGGTCAGAATGGCGGGCGGGTCGGATCGGCCCGGTGGTCGAGCTGCCGGGCCCGCTGCCGGTCCGCTGCCGCAATCGCCTGCACAGCAGTGCTGATCCTCGAGGGATCGCCGACGGCCCGAGCGTGGCTCAGCTCGCGGTCCCACTGGGTGCGCAGCCTGGTGAAGGCTCGGTCCTCACGGGCGTGGAGTTCTTCGACCCTGGGCCGTTGCGGTGGCGCGGATGGATCGGCTCGACCCCACCGTTTCGGTGGATGACTGCGATAACGGTGACCCGTGTCGTCGGTCCAGGTGAAAGACCCGTCAGAGTCATAGTGGTAGGCCCAGCCGGTGTCGATCTTGCACAGGTTGTGGCGCTTGCAGGCCAGCGCCCCGTTGCACCGGCAAGTCTGCCCGCCCCGGCCATAAGGGGTGATGTGCTCGTACTCGCAGCGGTAACCCGGCTGAGAGCAGGTCGGAAAGCTGCACACGCCGTCCCGGGCAGCCACGAAGTCCCGCAATCGCTGGGATGGCCGGTAACAGTCCTGAGAGATGTCCAGTAGTCGCCCGGTGTCGGGATCGGTGAGCAGCCGGCGCCAGGTGCCGGACGCATCGGCGGCCAGCCGCCGCGCGGTCTCGGCGGTGATCGGCCCGTACCCCGCCAGGTCGCCCGGCTCGTCGTCGAGGCCGAGCAGGGTGTCTGCTGAGACGACCACCTGAATGGACGGCCGTCGGCCTTGCAGCTCGGGCAGCGCATCATGCGGCAGGCCGGACAGCACCGCGTCGACCAGCAGGTCTGCCCGCTTCTGGTCCATCGTCCGGACGTCCTGCGCCGGCAGCAATCTTGCCGCAGCGGTGAGCCGGGTGAAGATCAACTGCCCCTGCGGCGCGCCCACCAGTACCGGCAGCTGCACCATTCCGTCCTCGGCTGGCTGGAATCCGACCTTGCGGTCAGCCAACGCGCGTTGGTGGCGTTGCTCGCCCGTTGCCGGGTCCAACGCCAGCACGGCGCGCCTCACCGACTGCCGCAATTGAGGGACCGTCTGCTCCGCGGCACGCTCGGTCACCGCGTCCTCGAATGCGCCCGCCAGGCTCGGGTCGAGCTTCCATACCGCCTCGGTGATCACCTCGGCATGCCGGCCCGAGATCGCGCCGGCGCCCAGCAGGTGCAACGTCTTGGGCAATTCCCGCACCAGCGTCCGGCCGGTCTGCAACTTCGCCTGGGCGGCCGGCACCGGAACCATCAGGGCCAACGACACCGCCTCCTGGGACAGCTTCAGGCTGGTGGAGTCGGCGGCGGCGATCTCGGCCAGCACCCGGGCCTGAACCGATTCGATCCAGTTCTTCTGCTCCTGCAGTGCTGCCAACAGGTCGATCCGGCTGCCCGCCGGCAACGACCGGGCGTCCATTCGGGCCAGCTCGCCCGTCGGCCGCGCGACGGGAGCCAGTTCGAGCAGTTCGGCCAACCGCTCGACGGCCGGAACCATCGCCGAGTACACCGGGTGCTCGCTCCAGTCCGGCTCGGGCACGTCCGCCAGCCAGGTCGCGAACTCCGGGACCAAGCTGTCGAACATACTAGCGATCATACCGTTCGAAGTGGTCGTGAGAGATCAGGCTTGGCCTTTGTGGATAAGTAAAAACTCGAATACACGCGCATCCCGTCACACCAGTCGTCGATCGCGTTCGGAGTGGCTTACGTGACCATTTCTGACTAGCTCCCCCGGCAGGTGGGTAGCCTTCGCAACAACACCCCGCCGAGATCGCGGCGCTCGCTCGGTCGCCCGCGAAGACAGGCCGCAGTCAGGAGGCACACGCATGCGCAAGGTGCTCATCGCCAACCGCGGCGAGATCGCCGTCCGGGTCATCCGGGCAGCCAGGGACGCGGGCCTGAGCTCGGTGGCGGTCTACGCCGACCCCGACCGCGATGCGCTGCACGTCCGGATGGCGGACGAAGCCTTCGCGCTCGGCGGCAGCACCCCGGCGGACTCCTACCTGGTGGCCGAGAAGGTGATCGGCGCGGCGCTGAATGCCGGTGCGGACGCGGTGCATCCCGGCTACGGCTTCCTGAGCGAGAACGCCGACTTCGCCCAGGCGGTGCTGGACGCCGGGCTGACCTGGATCGGGCCGTCCCCGCAGGCGATTCGCGACCTCGGCGACAAGGTCACCGCCCGGCACATCGCGCTGCGGGCCGGCGCGCCGCTGGTGCCCGGCACCAAGGATCCGGTGGCCGGCTCCGACGAGGTGGTCGCATTCGCCTCCGAGCACGGGCTGCCGGTGGCGATCAAGGCTGCCTTCGGCGGCGGCGGCCGTGGGCTCAAGATCGCCCGGACGCTGGAGGAGATCCCGGAGCTGTACGCCAGCGCGGTGCGCGAGGCGGTCAGCGCGTTCGGCCGCGGCGAGTGCTTCGTGGAGCGGTACCTGGAACGGTCCCGGCACGTCGAGGCGCAGGTGCTGGCCGACACCCACGGCAACGTGATCGTGGTCGGCACCCGGGACTGCTCGCTGCAACGGCGCAACCAGAAGCTGGTCGAGGAGGCCCCGGCCCCGTTCCTGTCCGACGAGCAGCGCGAGCGCATCCATGCCTCGGCCAAGGCGATCTGCCGGGAGGCCGGCTACACCGGCGCCGGAACCGTGGAATACCTGGTCGGCAACGACGGCGTGATCAGCTTTCTGGAAGTCAACACCCGGCTGCAGGTCGAGCACCCGGTCTCGGAGGAGACCACCGGCCTGGACCTGGTTCGCGAGCAGTTCCGGATCGCCGACGGCGAGGCGATGCGGTGGGCCGAGGACCCGGTGCCGCACGGGCACGCCTTCGAGTTCCGGATCAACGGCGAGGACCCGGGCCGTGGCTTCCTGCCGGCGCCGGGTGTGGTGACGACCTATCGGGAGCCGGCCGGCCCCGGGGTTCGGGTGGATTCCGGCATCGAGGCCGACTCGGTGATCGGCGGTGCCTTCGACTCGCTGCTGGCCAAGCTGATCGTCTGGGGCGAGACCCGGGACGAGGCGCTGGCCCGGTCCCGCCGCGCGCTGGACGAGTTCGTGGTGGACGGCCTGGCCACCGCGCTGCCGTTCCACCGGGCGGTGGTCCGCGATCCGGCCTTCGCCCCGGCCGACGGCGCCGACTTCAGCGTGTTCACCCGCTGGATCGAGACCGAGTTCGACAACCAGATCCCGGCGTTCACCGCGGCTGCCCCGGCCGAGCCCGCGGCCGGTGAGCGGGACCGGGTGGTGGTCGAGGTGAACGGCAAGCGGCTCGAGGTCACGCTGCCGGCCGGCTTCGGCGCCGCCGGGGCCAGCACATCCGGCGGGCCCAAGAAGGCGCCCAAGCGCTCCGGGACCAAGCGGGCCGGGGCGGCGGCGTCCGGGGATGCCCTAACCGCGCCCATGCAGGGCACCATCGTCAAGGTGGCGGTCAGCGACGGCGACACGGTGGCGGCCGGTGACCTGGTGGTGGTGCTGGAAGCCATGAAGATGGAGCAGCCGATCAACGCCCACAAGGCGGGGACGATCACGGGACTCTCGGCCGAGGCCGGCGCGGTGGTCACGTCCGGCTCGGCGATCTGCGAGATCAAGGACTAGGAACCCGCCCGGCGAGCCGGCCCCCCGTGTGGTACCGGCTCGCCGCGGGTGTCCAAAAGGCGCTGGTCAGCGCCAGGCGCTGGTCACGCCAGGCGCTGGTGAGGCCAGGCGCTGGTCAGGCCGGCGTCGAGGCAGCCGCTTTCTCAGGCGGCGTTCAGCACGGCTTCGATCTCGAGGGCGATGCTGATCCGGTCGCCGATGACCACGCCGCCGCCGTCCATCGGCATGTCGATGTCGACGCCGAACTCCTTGCGGCTGATCTCGGTGGTGGCCGAGAAGCCTGCACGGGTGCCGCCGTAGCCGTCCGGGCCGATGCCGTTGAGTTCGACCTTGAGGGTGACGCTCTTGGTGATGCCCTTCAGGCTGAGGTCACCGGTCACCAGGTAGTCCTCACCGTCGGTGTCGACCGAGGTGGAGGTGAAGGTCATGGTCGGGTTCTTCTCGACCTCGAAGAAGTCACCGGAGCGGATGTGATTGTCACGCTGGGCGTTGTTGGTGTCGATCGAGTTCAGGTCGATCTCGGCGGTCACCGAGGACTGAGCCAGGGTCTCGCCGGTGACGATGGTGCCGGAGAACGAGCCGAAGCGGCCCTTCACCTTGCTGACCATCATGTGCCGGACCGAGAACGAGACGTCGGAGTGGGCGGGGTCGATCGACCAGGTGCCGGCCAGGTAGCCGGGGATGGTCGTGGTAGCGAGCGTCATCAGGAACTCCAAACTGTTTAGTGTTCAATAATTGACGCAACAACCGAATCGTCTGGCGAGTTCATTCCCAGCACAATGTGACCTGAGCCATATCGAACTGGATCGTGCTAATCGCGGCGGCTGCGGATCAGCAACGTCTGCAGGCCGGCGCCGAGCAGCCCGGCGCGATCGGACAGCAGGGAGCGAGCCAGGCCGAGGCCGGCGCCGAGTTGGCTGGTGGCCTGCATCAGCACCCAGTCGTCCCGGCTCTGGCGCATCAGGTGCACGTCGAGGTCGACGTTGGCGAAGGACCAGTCGTCCCAGTCGAGCAGCGAGGAGATGCCGCTGGCCGAGTCGGCGACCAGCACCAGCCGCTGCAGGGTGGACAGCCGCTCGCCGGCCAGCAGCGGCACCCGAGCCCGCGCCCAGGTGGTCGCCGGACCGGGCCGGCGGGCCTCGCCGGAGACTACCCGCCACTCCAGGTGCTCGGCGTAGGGAAAGCCGTCCATGCCGAAGTCCGGGCGTTCGGAGGGATCCTCGGCCACCGGTTCGCCCTCTTCGGCGCCCGGCCCGGCGGCGTCCGACTCGTCGGCGGGCGGGCCGGCCGCCGCACGGTTTGCCGGCATCAGCCAGACCCGCGCCTGCAGGCAGGGCCGGTCATCGGCTGTCAGCTCCGCTGAGACCAGCACGGCGCTGCGGGCCAGCCGCAGCACCCGGGCGGACACCGCGAGCGGGGCTACCGGAACCGGTGCCAGGAACTCGGCCGCGATCCGGACCGACACCAGGTCGTCACGGCCGGCGGCAGCGGCGGCGAGCTGCTCGGCCAGCCGGACCAGCAGGGCGCCGGGTGGCCCACCATGCTGCAGCTCCGGCGACCAGGGGCCGCCGCAGGCCGGTGCGCTGTCCACCGTGCCGGCGAGTTCGGCACGCGCTGCGGTGCCGCCGACTTCGGTGTTCAGTCCGCTGAAGAAGGCGGTGTCCACGTCCGGAACGATAGCGGCAGACTGGACCTGTGATGACGCCCGCTGAGCACCCTGGCGTGCTGCGGTGGCTGGGATACGCCCTCGGCGGCCGGCTGCCAGAGCGCTACCACGACTGGGTGTTCGCCGACCTGACCGGGCCGGACTGGCGGCTGCGCGAGGCCGGGCGGACCATGCTGTTCGCCGTCGTCCCGATCACCGTGTTGCTGTTGCTGCCGGGCCGGCTGGAGATCCGGATCTACGCCGCGCTGTTCGTGGTGATCGGCCCGCTGTTCGTCAGCCTGGCCTACGCCGAGGAGCTGCGCGACCGGCGGCTGCGCCAGCACGGCATGCTGCCGCCGTCCGGACCCGACCCGGACTAGCTGTGATGCCCAGGCAGGTTGGTCAGTCGGCTGATTGGTGGTTGGCCTCCGATGGCGCTGTGGGGTCGGTGGTGATTGTAGAAGTGGAGCCAGGCTGGTAGTG